>SKSP01000165.1 GCA_007122945.1 Ilumatobacteraceae bacterium
CAGGTCGATCGGATGATGGAGATCTGGGGGAAGATCGAGGGCGAGCTCGCCGAGCGGACCGACATCGAGCGGAAGTGCTGGTACGTCACGCTCGACGGCAAGCGCGGGCTGAACGTGCTGGAGATCAGCGACCCGGAGTCGGCCGGCGCATACTTGCTCGAGTTGAACGTCGCGCTGGGGGAGTTCATGGAGGCCGAGATCTGCCAGGTCGCGGACCTCGACACGGCGGTCGGCGCGATCGCCAACGGACTCGCGCGCATCCCTGGATAGCTCGATCGACGACGGCCGAAGCGAACGAGAGGGGAGACTCCGTGTCGACGATCGCCATCGTGGGAGGGGGCGCCGTCGGGCTGACGGCCGCCATGCTGCTGGCGCGGGACGGTCACGACGTCACCGTGCTCGAGCGCGACCCGCACCCGCCGCCCGACGACCCCGACGACGCCTGGCGCGAGTGGGAGCGCCGCGGCATCAACCAGCTCCGCATGCCGCACCTGTTGTTGCCCGCATGGCGTGAGATCGTGGAGCGTGAGCTGCCCGGTCTGGCACGGCGGTTCGCCGACCTCGGTGCCCTCCGCTACGACATGGTCGGTGATCATTGGCTGATGGATCCGGCCGCACGGGAGGACGGCGACGACCGCTTCGTCGGGCTGACGGGCCGCCGCCCCAGCATCGAGGTCGCCGTGGCCGGGGAGGCGACGGTGACCGACGGGGTCACGCTCCGGCGCGGCACGGGCGTGGTCGCGCTGCACACGGGTGATCCCGTCGACGGCGTGCCACGGGTGACCGGGGTGATCACCGACGCCGGCGACGTGCTGGCCGCCGATCTGGTCGTCGATGCCGCCGGTCGGCGCTCGCCGATCCCCGAGTTGCTGGTCGCCGCCGGGGCCCGCGCGCCGCTCGAGGAGTCTGAGGACAGCGGGTTCGTGTACTACGGACGACACTTCCGTTCGGCCGACGGTTCGCTCCCCGAACCCCGATCGCTGATGCTGACGGCGTACGACTCCGTCAGCACGCTGCTGCTCCCCGCGGACCGCGGCACGTGGGCGGTCGGGATCATCGCGGCCTCCGGCGATCGCGAGATGCGTCCGCTGCGCGACACCGCCCGCTGGCACGCCGCGATCGAGCGGTTCCCGCTCGCCGCTCACTGGGCGGAGGGCGAACCGATCAGCGACGTCGCAGTGATGTCGAAGCTCGAGGACCGTCGCCGCCGGTTCGTCGTCGACGGCCGGCCGGTCGCCGTCGGGATCGCGCCGGTGGCCGACGCCTGGGCGTGCACGAACCCGTCGCTCGGTCGCGGCATCAGCATCGGGACGATGCACGCGTGCGCCCTCCGTGACACCGTCCGTGACGTCGGTACCGACGATGTGTACGCCCTGGCGACCCGTTGGGACGAGGTGACTCGCGAGGTGGTCGACCCGTGGTACGACGCAACACTGACGTTCGACCGGGCTCGGCTCGCGGAGATGGAGGCCCAGCGCCGCGGCGAACCGTTCGATGCCGACCCGGGGTACGAGATCGCGCGCACGATGGGACGCCTGTCGCGCACCGATCTCGAGGTGTTCCGCGGCTTCGCGGGTGTCATGTCGCTGCTCCAACGTACCGAGGAAGCGATGGCGCGCCCGGGCCTGTTCGAGCGGGTGCTCGAGCTGGCTCCCACCGCGACCGGCGCGCCCGGACCCGATCGCGATGAGCTGGTTGCGGTCGTGAACCGCGAGCGCGAGTCTGCAGTGTGATGCAGGGGTCCGAGCGGTGAGGCGGCGGTCGTGATCGTCTTCGTCCACGGCGTGCCCGAGACGCAACGGGTCTGGGACGCGATGCGTGCCGAGCTCGACGAGCCCTCGCTGGCCGTGTCGCTCCCCGGGTTCGGAACTCGACGCCCACCCGGGTTCGCCGCGACCAAGGACGAGTACGTCGACTGGCTGGCGACCGAGCTCGGCCGGATCGACGGGGACATCGACCTGGTCGGTCACGACTGGGGCGCCGGGCTGACGCTCCGACTGGCGACCCACCCCGACCGAACCGTGCCGCTGCGATCGTGGGCGATCGACGTGGCGAACATCTTCCACCCCCGCTACGAGTGGCACGACTTCGCCCGGATCTGGCAGACGCCGGGCGAGGGCGAGTCGTTCTTCGAGCAGCAGCTCGCGACCCCGGTCGAGGAGCGCGCCGGGGTGTTCGAGATGTTCGGACTGGGCACCGACGACGCCCGCGCCATGGCGTCGTGGCTCGACGACGAGATGGCCCACAGCATCCTCGCCCTGTACCGCTCGGCCACGCCGAACCCGTACGCCGACTGGGGTGCCGACCTCGGACCCACCGAGGCACCCGGCCTCGTGCTCGTGCCCACCGCCGATCCGTTCGGCGACCGCGACCTCGCCACCGAGGTGGCGTCGATGACGGGCGCGCGCACGGCCGATCTCGACGCTCGCGGTCACTGGTGGCCGATGGAGGACCCGCGTGGCGCGACGGCGACCCTGCGCGGGTTCTGGTCGTCGCTCCCGACCGCGTGACCCAGCGCCGCTCGCCCCGTTCCCCGCCGTGGAATCTCGGCTGCAGGGATTCACGTCCTCGCGAAGATCTGCAGCCGAGAACCGTGCGTGAGACGATTCGAGAAGGCCGGCGAGACGATTCGAGAAGGCCGGTGAGACGATTCGAGAAGGCCGGCGGGAGTCGCCGCTGAGGACCGGGCCCGTTCAGGGTTCGAGGTAGCCCCACTCGCGGAGCGCGGCGAGGATGCGGGCGGCCGCCTCGGGTGGGTCGAGCGTGACCGTCTCGCCATGTGACACCGTCGCGCCGGCCTCGGTGAGGGCGCGGATGCGGTCGAGTGCGCCCGCCCCGACGGGGGCGGGGACCACGCGCGGACGGGGGCGGAACGGCCGGATCGTGTCGGCGTGCTGTTCGGCGGCGGAGGGACCGGGGAGGACCGCGATCGCGGCCTGCTTCGCCAACAGCTCGGCGGGGAGGGATGCCCGGCGGAGCGTGGCGACCGAACCCTCGACGGAGAGCACGGCCGGTGGCGTGACGGTGAGCTGCTCGCGACGACCGCCGTCGAGGCGCCGGAGCGCTCGGACGACCGGCGCTCCCTCGGCCGTGACCCGGCCGTCGACCGAGATCTGGATGAGGCCGAGCGCCTGCGCGGCGTCGAGTTCGGCGGCGAGGAACGCAGGGACCGAGCCCGAGCCGCGGTCAGCGGAGTAGTCGCCGCACACGACGAGGTCGACGCGATCGAGTGCGTCGGCGAGCGCCGCTGCCACGCGATCGCTCGGGAGGTGGGCCGAGGCGTCGATCCGGATCGCCCGGTGTGCCCCGGCGGCGAGCGCACCTCGGAGCGCCTGCTCGGCAGCGACGGGGCCGAGGGCGACGACCGTGATCTCCGTCGAGGAGTCGGTGCCGGCGTCGAGCGAGGCGGCGATCGAGAACGCGGTCTCCAGCGCGGCCTGGTCGGCGGCGGAGACACCGGCGCGGCGTGGGTCGCCCTCGACGTCGACCCACTTCCAGCACACGCCGATCGTGCTGGTCGCGGCGCGGACGTCGGTGCTCACCGTCGACTCACGTACGGGCGAAGACGACGCCGTGGCCGCCCTCGGGGTAGGTCCAGGTGATCGCCCCTTCGCGGTTGCACACGAGGTAGCAGGTGCCGCACTCGAAGCACTGCTCGTAGTTGAACACGATCCCGCCGTCGGCGGTCGGGACGAACAGGTTCGCCGGGCAGGCGACGATGCACTCCCTGGTCGAGCAGTCGGTGCACACCGACCCGTCGACGACGATGTGGGCGCGTTCGTGCACGTCGAAGCGGGTCGTGCCGATGCGCTCCTCGAACGAGATCTCGGGCCACTCCGGTCGTCGGCTCACGAGCACCATTCTCCCGCGCGCGCTGGCCGAAGCCTCATCCGAAGCTCCGGATCCCGGCCCATGCGTCGCGCGCCAGGTCGCGCAGACCGATCCCGGCACGCTTGCGCTCCTCGCGGACGATGCGACGGAACCCGGGTTTCGGCCGGGGGTTCTCGACGCGGAACACCCGCTCGACGACGTTGGCGATCATCTGCGGGTAGTGGTGCTGGACGCGGTCCGACAACACGAGGCCCGGCGCTCGTCGCAGCTTCTCGTGGTCGCGCAGCACGAACGTGTCGCCGAGGCGACGTTCGTAGCCGGCCAATCCGGCGGCCGACGTGTCGCCGGCACGCAGCGCGTCGGCGGCGGCCTCGCCGGCGTAGATGCCGCTCGCCATCGCGAAGTTGACGCCCTCCAACCAGATGCCGGCGGCGAGACACATCGCCGCGGCGTCGCCGGCGACGAGCATGCCGTCGGTCGTGAGGCGCGGCATCATCGACCGGCCGGCCTCGGGGATCAGGTGGGCGGAGTACTCGACGATCGTGCCGCCCTCGACCAGGGGAGCGATCGCGGCGTGCGCCTTGAGGTCGGCGATGATCTCCTCGGGCCGGCGCGGCTGCGCCCCGAGCGCCGGCAGCTTGAGCACGACGCCGACCGCGAGCGTGTCGAGGTTCGTGTAGAGGAATCCGCCGCCGTTCACGCCACCGGTGCCGCCGAGGATCTCGATGTCGACTCCCTCGCGGTCGCGGACGCCGAAGCGCTCGTCGATGACGTCCTTCGGGAGCGCGATCGTCTCCTTCACGCCGACCGTGTAGTTCCCGGCCTCGGTCTGGCCGGGGCCGAACAGGTCGGCCTCCTTGGCGAGGAAGCTGTTCACGCCGTCGCAGGCGATCACGACGTCGGCGTGGATGTCGCCGTCGGGGCGGTCGGTGCGCACACCGGCGATCCGGCCGGCCTCGTCGCGCAGCAATCCGAGCGCCGTGGTCGAGGTCACCAGCACGGCCCCGTCGGCCTCGGCCTTGCCGGCGAGCCAGTGGTCGAAGTCGGGGCGGTAGGCGGTCGCCCCGTTGTAGGGAGGCTCGCCCCACGCCTGGGTGCGGAAGTCGACCGTCATCGCCTGGGTCGCGGTCAGCACCATCGTCGAGCGGCGGGTGATCCAACGCTGGATGGGGACCTCCTCCCACCAGTTCGGGTGGAACTGGTCGAGGATCCGTGGGTAGACGACGCCGCCGTACATGTTCTTGCTGCCGGCGAACGGGCCGCGTTCGAGCAACACGACCGAATGGCCTCGTCGGGCGAGAGCGGTCGCTGCACACGAGCCGGCCGGCCCGGCGCCGACGACGACGGCGTCGACCCGCAGGGGTTCAGCCACCCTGGCCGTCCTCGAGCAGTGCATCGAGCTCGTCGAGCACGGCGTTGGCGTCGCCGACGACGGCGAGGTCGGACATCTGCATCATCGGGCAGTGGGGGTCGAGATTGACGCTGATCACGTGGTCGGGGTGCCCGAGGCCGCTGGTGTGCTGGACCGCGCCGCTGACGCCGAAGGAGATGTACAGCTCCGGGTCGACCACCACCCCGGTGGTGCCGATCTGACGTTCGTGGCCGACCCAGTTGCGGTCGGTGACGACCCGGGTGGCGCCCATCGAGGCGTCGAGACGGGCGGCGATCCGGGCCAGCTGCTCGAAGCGCGCCGCCGATTCCAGGCCGGCGCCGCCACCGAGGATCCGGGGTGCCTCGCCGAGATCCATCGTCGCCACGTCGGGCGGCAGCACGGTGGCGACGACCGCGTCGTGGGACGCCTCGTCGCTCGAGCGTGGCTCGACGCGGGTCACCGCGGCCGGGTCGTCGGACGGTTCCGTGTCCCGCACACCCGGTTGGAGCGTGGTGACCACACCCCCGCGCACCCGGAACGTGTGCAGCTCGAGCCCGGCGCCACGGCTGACGGTCACGTGTTCGGGGGTCACCTCGACGGCGCCGGCGTACAGCGTGCGCCCGAGGGCGCGGGCGAGCCGGGGGGCGAGGTCGCGGCCGTCGGGCGACGACGGCAGGACGACGACGGGCTCGTCGACGAGGTGGGCGACGAGCGCCCGGGTCCAGCGTGCGGCGGCGAAGTCGCCGAGCTCGAGGCCGCGCACGTCGGTCCCGAGCTCGCGGGTGTCGACTGCCGTGGTGCCGGATCCGACGAGGAGCACTCGCCCGCCGCACTCGGCCGCCA
>SKSP01000011.1 GCA_007122945.1 Ilumatobacteraceae bacterium
CTGCGCGCGTACCCGAACGCCTGAACCTGAATCCACCGTCGCGAGCGGGCCGGTCAGCGGACGTTGGCGGGCACCACCGCGGTGCTGATCGCCACGTCAGCCGGGACGAACCACCCGTCGGGAAGGCCCGGCAACAGGCGACATCCCAACTGGTACGTCCCATCGGCGACCTGGCAGAACGCCGCGCCGGTTGATGCCGATCCGGTTGATGTCCCGGCTCTCGCCTGGCCGGAGGAGGCGAGCGCCATGCTCACCGCCGCCGCCGCCAACAGCGAGACCGACCCAGCGGCCTTCCGGCGACGTCGTGCCCGCGGATGAGACAGACTGTGTTGGTCGCAGAGTGGGGTGGTGATCTCGTGCATGGTGTGCTCCAATCGGCGGCCGGCCCGAGTGAGCCGGTTCGTTTCTTCGAGCGTGCAGATCAGCCGTTGTGGACGAGTTGCACCGATCGACCCCGGGGGGGATCGGCGGCCGCCCGCCACGACGTGCGTCGTCGTTGGTCAGGGCTCATGAGCTGCTCGAACGCCTGTGTCGCCCACTGCTACCGAACTGCTACCTCGTTCCGTGATCGTTGACCCATGAAGCGGATGGGACATCGCCGTGGTGCCGCTGTGGGGTGAGGTGCTCGGCCCCGTTCGGCTCGTCGCCGGCGGCGAGGTGGTCGAGGTCGGCGGACCGCGCCAACGGCGCCTGCTCGGTGCGCTGCTGATCGACCGTGGATCGATCGTGTCGACCGACCAGTTGATCGAGGCGGTGTTCGAGGGCGCTCCACCCGACGCCGCACAACGGACGTTCCGGACGTACGTCGCCCGATTGCGGCGAGCGTTGGAGGTCTCGGGGATCGACGCCGCGACCGTGATCGAGACGGGCCCGTCCGGCTACGGCATCCCGCACGCGGCGGTGGAGCTCGACGCTGATCGCTTCGAGAGCGCGCTCACCGACGGCCAGAGCCGACTGGAGGTCGGCGACCCCGACGGTGCCCTGGCCTGCCTCGACGAGGCACTCGCACTGTGGTCGGGACCGGCGTACGGAGAGTTCGCCGGTGAGCACTGGGCGATGGCCGAGGCGAACCGGCTGGACGAGCTGCACGAGGTGGCGCGCGAGCTGCGACTCGAGGCGTTGATGGAGTCCGGACGGCACGTGTCGGCGATCCCCGATCTCGAATCGTTGGTCGACGCCGCGCCCTTCAGGGAGCGTCCCAGAAGGCTGCTCATGGTTGCTCTCTACCGCTCGGGTCGGCACGCCGACGCGTTGCGGGCAGGTCGCGCGTACCGGGACTTCCTCGCCGAGGAAACCGGTCTCGAGCCGAGCCGTGAGTTCGCCGAGCTCGAACGATTGATCATCGAACAGGACCCACGACTCGACGCTCGCCCTCGCGGTCGACGGCTGCGAGGCTACCTGCTCGGGTCACCGATCGCCGAGACCGAGCTCGGGATCACGTACCTGGCCACCCAGCCCTCGGTGGGCCGGGACGTGGCGGTCACCGCGATCCCATCCGAACTCGCCGACGACCCGGCGTTCGTGCGCCGGTTCGAGGTGCACGCGCAACGGATCGCCTCGATCGAACACCCCAACGTCGTGCCGCTCTACGACTACTGGCGCGAGCCGGGCGCGGCGTACCTCGTCACCCGGTACCTGGCAGGCGGCAGCTTGGCGACGCAGCTCGCCGCACGACAGCTCAGCGACGACGAGTGCACCGCGGTCATCCGCGACGTCGCATCGGCGCTGGCCGTCGCCCACGAGCGGGGGGTGGCACACGGTCGACTGACCGCCACACGGGTGCTGTTCGACGAGCGCGGAACGGCGTACCTGACCGGCTTCGGCCTCGACGTCGACCGCCGGGAGGCTCAGGCGGACATCGCCGACCTCGGGCGCCTCGCGGTCGAGGTCTGGGACTCCAGCGCGGCCGCCGCGGACGTGCGTGACGTCGTGAGCGCCCAACTCCGCGTCGTCGCCGGACGTGCTCGCGGGGAAGCAGACGCGCCGCCGTTCGACTCCGTCTCCGAGCTGGTCGACGCGATCGAGGCGGTCACCAGCAACCGGACCACGGGAGCGCAGGGTCGGCCATCGGTGATACCGACAGCGGCGATCGAGGGTCCGAACCCGTATCGGGGCCTCTTCGCGTTCTCCGAGACCGATGCCGCTGTCTTCTTCGGCCGTGAGCAGCTGGTCGACGACATGCTCGCGGCGCTCGACGTCCACCCGTTCCTGGCCGTGATCGGACCGTCCGGGTCCGGCAAGTCGTCGGTGGTGCGGGCCGGCCTCCTACCGCTCCTGCGCGCTTCGGGCACGCTCGTCGCCACCATGGTGCCGGGGCGGCGACCGCTCGCCGAGTTCGGCGTGGCACTGTCGCGGGTGGCCTCGACGGAGGTGCCCGACCTGGCCGCCGTCCTCGAAGCGGCCGCCGTCGAACCCGGTGGTGCGTCCGAGTTCTCCGAGACTGTGCGGAACCTGCTCCCCGCACCCGACGACGGTCTCGTCGTCCTGATCGATCAGTTCGAGGAGATGTTCACGGACGCCGACACCCGCGAGCGCGACCTCCTGCTCTCGGCGCTCGCCGGCACGTTCGTCGAGGGGCGTCGATGGCTGTCGGTCGTCGTGACCGCTCGCGCCGATTTCCTCGGTCCGATCCTCGACCACCCGACGATCGGTGCGTTCGTTCGCGATCGCGCGCAGCTCATCACGCCCCTCGACGTCGAGCAGATGCACGCCGCGATCGCACGTCCGGCCGAATCCGCCGGAGTCGCCGTCGAACCATCGCTCGCCTCCGCGCTCGTGGCGGATGCCGCGGCATCTCCCGGCCCGCTGCCGCTGCTCCAGTACGCCCTCACCGAACTGTACGAGCGGCGCGTCGACGGGACGATGACGCTCGACGCATACCGGCACCTCGGCGGGATGGCGGCCATCCTGTCGCAGCGCGCCGAGGAGATCTACTCGAATCTGGACGCCGACGACCGTGCCACCAGCCGACGCCTGTTCTCGCGTCTCGTCACCCCGGGCGAAGGTGCCGGGGACACACGTCGCCGCGCCCGGCGATCCGAGTTGCCCGGCGTGTCGGACGACCTCCTCGAGCGCTACGGAAGCGCACGGCTGATCGCGTTCGACCGCGACCCGGACAGCCGCGAACCGACGGTGGAGGTGGCCCACGAGGCGTTGCTCCGCGAGTGGCCGCGGCTGGGCGGTTGGATCGACGGCGATCGGGACGGGCTCCGGCTGCTCCGTCATCTCGGCTCGGCTGCGCGGGAGTGGGAAGCGTCCGGACGAGACCGGAGTGAGCTGTACCGGGGCCCGCGCCTCAGCGCCGCCGACGAGTGGGACCGCGCCCATCCGGGTGAGCTGAGCCCCGGCGAGCAGCGCTTCCTCGATGCCAGCCGGACCGAGCGAGATGCGGCGGCCGCCGCGGAGCGGCGCCGGATCCGGCGTCTCCGCGCGCTGCTCGCAGCCGTCACCATCGTGGCACTGATCGCCGCGACCGCTGGTGTGATCGCGATCGGGCAGCGCAGCACCGCCGTCCGCAACGCACACGACCTCGATCTGCGCCGGCTCATCGCCGAGTCCCAGAACGCCATCGAGGTCGATTCGAGTCGAGCCCTCCTGCTCGCCGTCGAGGCGCATCGCATCGACCCCTCGTCCGAGACGCTGGGAGCGCTCCAGACCGTGATCGCCCGCACCCCCCACGACTGGATCGGCGACATCGTGACCGGGCGCGCCTACCGCCGTGCGGCGATCCTGTCCGACGACCGGATCGCCGCCGCGGGTGACCACGGTGTCGAGGTGTGGGACCCGGCGACCCTGGAGATGCTCCACGAGCTCCCGCTCGGCGCACCGGTCACGGACCTCGATGTGAGCTCCGACGGTGAACGGCTCGCCGTCGGCGCCGCCGACGGAACGTGGTACGTCCTGGAGTCCGCCGGCCTGGCCCCCATGGCGAGCGGGCGGGCCGGGGCCGGAGTCGCTGCGATCCGCATCGACACCGCCAACGACGTCCTCGTGATCGGACGTACGGACGGTCGGGTGGAGGTCACCCGGGTGTCCGAGCCGGACCACGGCCGTGCGCTGTCCGCGTTCGACGTCCACGGCGACCTGGTGACGAGCCCGGTCACCGACGTCGACGTGAGCGGTGACGGGCGGCGACTGGCCGCAGCCTGGGGCGCGGGCCATGCCGCCCAGCAGTGGACGCTCGCGGACGAGGGCGACACGGTGCAGATGGTGGATCCCGACCTCGACGCCACCCACGTGCTCTACGCGCACGACGTCCTGTACATCGGGACCAACCCCGTCCAGGCGTTCGACCCGGTCTCCCTCGAGCCCGTCGGCCAGGCGGTCACGGGCCTGGGCCCGACCACCGTCGATGCGGCGCTGATCGCAGTGGGTCCACAGCGCCTGATCGAGATCGGCAACAACCACCTCACCGAGATCGACCTCGCGACCGCGTCGGTCACGAGCTCCCGGCCGTACGAGTCGGGGGCCGTTCTGGGAGGTGGCGCCATCTCCCCCGACGGACGGACCGCGCTGTTCGCGACACCGTACGGCCTGGTGTTGTGGGCGCTCGACGGGGTCGGGGCGTTCGTCGACACGGTCGTGCCAGCGCCGAGCGAACCCGGGGAGATCAACGCGATCACGGCCGATGGCCGCGTCGCCATCCAGTCCGGTCACATTCGCGACCAGGTGCCAGCCCGGATCTGGGATGTCTCCTCGCCGACACCGGCGATGCTCCTCGAGACGGAGCGGGGCCGCGCATTGCGGGTGCACGGCACCGACGTGTTCGAGTTCGGACGCAGTGAGACCGACGATGCGTTGGCGTTCCGCGTGTGGAATCCGGCGACCAACGTGTTCGAGCCGTTGATCGACGCTTCGTTCGACACCTTCGGCGTCAACATCCCGCTGATCACCCCGGACGGTCGGTGGTTCGTCCACCCGTGGAACAACGGACAGGGCATCATCGACGTGTACGACGTGGGCACGGGCGAGCACGTCGCACATCTCACCGACATCGAGGCCGCCTCACCGCCGTTCACCACCTTGGCGGGTGTGCCGACCCTGACGCCCGATCGCCAGCGTCTCGTCACGCCCACGAAGAACCGCTACGTCGCCGTCTACGACACGGCCACCTGGAGGCTGCTCGACCTGCTGGAACCAGCCGAGGGCTTCAGCGAGATCGCGTTCACCCCCGACGGCGAGCACGCCGTCACTCACTCGAACCGAGGACTCGAACTGCGCAGCGCTGACGACCTGCGTGACGTACGACTCGGCCCGGTGCCCGGTGAGGACTCGGTCGCCGACGGGACCACGCTCGAGATCACCGAGGACGGACGCTACGTCAAGACGGCCGGCACGCAGGGGCCGCGGCTCTGGGACGCAGCGACGCTCGCGCCGATCGGTGGCCGGTTCCCCCACGACCCCGGGACGTGGGCCGCCACACTCGCCACGTCCACGAACCAGTTGGCGACCGTCGTCGACGGCGAGGTCGTCGTGTGGAACGTCGACGTCGCCGCGTGGCCCGAACTCGCCTGCCGAGCGGCCGGCCGCAACCTCACACGCGACGAGTGGGACCAGTTCGGCCCGGCGGGCGAGTACCGCTCGACTTGCGATCGGTGGCCGACCGGCTGAGGCGTTGTCCACGACGGCTCGATCGCTCTCGACGTCATCGCCTCGACGTTCAGCGCGCGCGGGCGGCGTCGAAGAGCACGACGGTGCCGGCCGTGGCGACGTTGAGGCTCTCGGCGCGGCCGTGGTGCTCGATCGTCACCCAGGTATCGAGCGGGGCGTCGTCGGGGAGACCGTGGGCCTCGTTGCCGAGCACGACGGCGACGCGGCCCGACCAGTCGGCGCGGTCCGACGGCGTCCCCCGGTGCGACGACGTCCCGACGAGGCGTAACCCGGCGTCGCGGACGTCGGCGAGCGTCGCCTCGGCCACCGGCACGTGGAACAGGGCTCCGGCCGAGGCGCGCACGACCTTCGGGTTGAACGGGTCGACGGTGCCCGGTGTCAGCGCCACGATCTCGACCCCGGCCGCCTCGGCCGAGCGCA
>SKSP01000355.1 GCA_007122945.1 Ilumatobacteraceae bacterium
GATCATGGGTCTGATGCTCGTGGCGGTGTCGCCGGATCTCGAGCGCGCGGTGCTGGGCGTGCCGGGCATGAACTACAGCCTGCTGCTGCCCCGATCGGTCGACTTCGACCCGTTCCGCGAGATCTTCGACCCGGCGTACCCCGACCCACTGGAGCGGTCGCTGATCATCTCGATGATCCAGATGCTGTGGGACCGAGCGGAGGGCGCCGGCTACGTCCGGCACGTGGTGAGCGATCCCCTACCCGGCACTCCCACCACCGACGTGCTGTTCCACGTCGCGTTCGGCGACTGGCAGGTGACCGAGATCTCGGCGTTCATCGCAGCACGCACGATGGGGGTGCCCGTGCACCGCCCGGTGACGGCGCCGGGGCGCAGCGGAGAGGTCGAAGCAGGCTGGGGCCTCGACCCGATCCCGTACCCGCTCGACGACACCGACTACCCGTGGGAGGGGTCGGGACTGATCGTGTGGGACTCGGGCTCCGACCCGATCCCGTTCGAGGGCGTGCCGCCCCGCACGAGTCGCGACAGCCACGAAGACCCACGCGCCGATGCGAACGTTCGCGTCCAGAAAGCGGCGTTCCTATTCGACGGTGAACTCGTCGACGTCTGCGGGGCCGAGCAGCCCTGCACCGCCCGACCGCGGGACTGACCGGCCGCCGAGAAGTCTCGACCTCGGATCGAGGGTGAGGGCCGACCACCACGGACCCCTGCCCGCCGAGCACCGCCTTGAGCGAGCCTTGAGCGCGGTGGTCTTCCCTGGTCGGCATGCGAGAGACGTCCACCCGTCGGCCGGCACCGCTGGCCGTCCTGGTCGCCACGGTCATGGTGGCGACCCTGCTCGTGTTCGACATCCCGAGCGCCTCGGCCGACCCGGCACCCGCGCCGCTGCCCGGCCAGATCGACACCTTCGGCGGGAACGGTCAGGCCGGACGTGGCGGCGACGGCGGTGCCGCGGTGCGTGGCCAGATCGGCGAGCCGAGCGGCCTCGCCGTCGACGATGCCGGCAACGTGTACGTCGCACAGGCCGCCCAGCACGTGATCCGACGGATCGACACCGCAGGAATCATCAGCACGTTCGCCGGCGACGGCACCGCGGGATACACCGGCGACGGGGGCCGGGCGACCGAGGCCCGGCTCAACTTTCCACGCGGATTGGTCGTGGGGTCGGACGGCGGGCTGTACGTGGCCGACGCCAGCAACAACGCCATCCGCCGGATCGACCTGGCATCCGGGGTGATCGACACCGTGGTCTCACCATCACGATCGTTGCGCGAGACGACGCACCCACAACACACCACACAGGGGTACGTGCTGCGGCCGCACGGCCTGGCCTTCGGACCGGACCGGGCGCTCTATGTATCGGGCTGTGGCGGCGGGGCGTGCGGCGGACTCGGCGGACACTGGATCCGCCGCATCGACCTCGACGCGGGCACGATCGGCACCTACGCCGGCACCGGGACGTCCGGCTTCTCGGGCGATGGTGGTGACCGCATGTCGGCCCAGTTCGCCGAGCCGTACGGGATCGCGTTCCTCGGATCCGATCTGCTCGTGGCCGATCGGAGCAACCGGCGCGTCCGACGGATCGACGGGAACACGGGCGTGGTCACCACGGCGATGGGAACCGGGCGGGCGGGGTGGAGCGACGCCGACGGACTCCCGGCCGAACAGGCCGATGCAAACCTCCCCATGGACGTCCTCGTCGACCCAGCCGGTGCGTGGTACGTGTCGAACAGCGACACCCTCGTACGCGTCGGACCCGACGGTGTGGCCGGCACCGTGGCCGGGCTCGGACCGAGTCAGGGCGATGGCGGACCCTCGGTGCTGTCGCAGATCCGTGGCGGTGCGCTCGGCCGGCTGCCCGACGGCCGCATCCTCGCCGCCGAGGCCACGTTCACCCATCGGGTCCGGGCGATCACACCGGGGCTGCCGCCCGATCCACCCGCCGGGGTGAGCGCCGAGGTGGTGGACGACGCCACCCTCACGGCCACGGTGAATCCGGCCGCCGGTCTGGCTCGGCTCCACCAGGTGCGCATCGACCCACCCCCCGTCATCCGTCGTATCGACGAACAGCGGAGCTTCTACTCCCAGATGCCCCAAGCCGTGCTGCTCGACCCGTCGATGACCCGCTCGACCACGTTCACCGACATCGACGTCGAGCAGCTCGAGACCGTGGAGGCTCGCGCCCACAACGGCTGGGGATTCGGACCCTGGCGAACGTTCTCGCTCACACCGAGCCTCGACCCCGACGATCCGACGTGCCGTTGGGCCATCGGGGCGAGCGGCGACTGGCACGATCCGACGCGGTGGTCGTGCGGCGGCGAGCAACGGGTGCCGACCATCGACGACGACGTGGTGATCGACGTCGAGCCGGGCGGCACCTCGCTCACCGTCACGATGGCGAGCAACGCCGCGGCCCGCACGCTGGTGGTCGGAGCGATGGACTCCGGACGAACCAAGAAGCACCACCTGGTGATGACGGACGGCATCTCGACCGACCCGCGCACGCTCACACTCGGCGCCGGATCGTTCGTGGTCGACCGGTCCGGGTTCGTGACCACCGGCCGACCGACGGTGTTCGGCGCCAATGGCCAACGTGGCTGGCTCGGCCGGATCACCGGTCCGGGCGGAATGTCTGTCGACATGACGGTCCACGGTGAGGTCGAGGCGTTCAACATGGAGCTCACCGGCAACCTCACGGTCGCCTGGCCGCCCGGCGTCACCGAGGGGCAACCCGGTTACGTGATCACCCGGGGCGCCTCGTGGGCCACCGGTTCCATCGACATCGTCGCCGGCGGGGCCGCCTTCGTTGTCGTCTACCGCGGCGAAGAACCCGACCAGACACCGCGCCCACCCCGGTTCGCCGCCCTCGGCGGCGACCTCACGATCGCCGAGGGGGGCGACCTGAGGATCTGGCACGAGACCGACAGCACCGGTGCCGCGACCGACGGGCAGACCGCCGTCGCGGTCCCGAACGGTCGGGTGATCAACCATGGCAGCCTCCGGGTCGACGGGCGCACCAACGTCGCGGGTCGGCTCGACTGGACGATGACGATCGACGGCCCGGTCGACAACCACGGACGACTCGTCACCGGTGTTCAGGGCGTTCGTCTCGGCGGTCCCGCCGGAACCGTCCACACCAACAGCGGCGAGATCGTGATCGGCGACCGAGCGTTCACGACGTTCACCGAAGAGGGCGGCCCGCTGATCGTGAACCCCGGGGCCAGCCTCGTCAGCACCGGCTCGATCGAGATCGACCGCACCCGACGGCTCCACGGTTCTCTGGTGAACGACGGCGGAACCGTCAGACGCACGACCCTCGTCTCGTTCGACGAGACCGTCGATCTCGGCCTGGACGACCCGCAGCCGAAGGTCGCCGTCACGCACGATGGGTCGGCGCGACCGGTCACGATCACCTGGTACGGGTCGCCACACCCGTACGCCGGTGCAGATGGGCGCGTCGACGGCAGTGACCAGTGGTGGGCGATCGACGTCGATCCGCTCCTCGGCACGGCCTCGCTGACCCTTCCCCGCGCGACCGATCGCGATGACCCCGTGATGTGCCGTCACCTTCCTGGCGACGACGCCAACCCGACCGTCGGCTGGGACTGCCTCGACCCTGACGAGGTCACGGCCACCACCCTGACCGCGAACCCCCAGGGCACGTTGGTCGCGCCCACCGAGTGGGCCATCGGCGGTGCCCCCGAGCCGGAGCCAGAACCCGACCCCGTCGCCTTCGAGCTGTTCGACGTCGACCGGACCGGTCCCGATCTTACCAACGCGGTGCTGCTCGGCCTTCTGTCGTCGGCCGTGTACCGGTGGGCCTGTGGCGCAGCGACGTGCGAGCCGGGCGTGGGCGGCAACCCCGACGAGAACAACCAGTCGAACGAGGACTGGGCCGCATCGATCGCCGCGCTCGCCGACGACTGGCGCTTCAGCGACCTGCGAACCCACCACGATCCGCCCACCGGGACGCCCGACGACACCGGCGCCGACGCCATGAGCCTGCGGATCGACGACGCCATGGTGTTCGTGTTCCGAGGCACCGAGGGACTCACCGAGGCCGGCCGGGTCGACTGGGCGACGAACAGCCAGTTCCAGCTCACCGAGGTCGATCTCCCGGGCCTCGGTGTGGTGAACGTGCACCGCGGGTTCTGGGGCGCGCTGGACGCGATCTACGCCGACATGGTCGCCCACGCCGACGAGCATCCCGACGTGCCGATCTGGATCACCGGGCACAGCCTGGGCGGCGCGATGGCGCTGCTGGCCGCCGCCCGGCTGCACGTCGACGGCTACGAGGTCGGCGGCGTCCACACCTTCGGCGCTCCCCTCGTGGGCGACGCCGCGCTCCAGAGCGCCTACGCGGCAGCCGGACTGTCCGAGCGGACCCATCGGTGGGCGGCCGACCGCGACCTCATCACCCTGCTGCTCCTGGTCCGCGACGAGTACGGCGACATCGGCCGCGACCACCTGTTCTACCGCACCGACCCCGACGACGAGTTGGCGTTCACGCTCGAGCTCGACGATCAACTCGAACTCCGACCGGCCGCCATCAGCGATCACGACATCAGCCGTTACGTGCGCCGGCTCCACTCCCTGCTGCCCGCCGAGGTGACCGAGGCGTTGCCGGTGCCCTACACCCCGCCCGATCCCGACAACCTCGGGCTCGACGCCGTCATCGAGTTCGCGATCGCCGTCGGCCTGGACGCAGCGCTGATCGCCCACCTCCTGCAGGAGTGGGCGAGCGAGTACGGCGAGATCGCGATCGACGCGGCCATCGAGTTGCTGCTGCTCGCCGGGGCGAGCATCGAGTACGTGCTCGCCGTGCTCGACGAGCTCTACGACGCGACCCGTGACGTGATCATCGCCGTGCTGTTGGAGGTGCTCGAGCGGCTCGGGCTGCTGGTGGAGCGGATCGTGGAGGCGTTCGCAGCGCTCGCAGCGGCACTCCAGGTGACCCTCGACGAGCTGCTCGGCTTCCTCGCCGACCTCGGACTCGACGAGGAGACCTACGACGAGATCGTCGCGCTCCTCACGGCCGTGGTCGGCGATCTCAGCGCCGCGCTCCGCGATCTGTTCGGGATGATCCAGGAGCGTCTGCTGGCGTGGTTGGCCCAGTTCGGCATCGAGCTCGAGAACCTCCCACCCCTGCTGCCCGACGACCTCCGGGCGACCTTCGACCTCGACAACCTCTGGGCGACCATCTCTGCGGCCATCACCGGCGAGGTGAACGCCGCGCTCGACGATCTCGCCGCCGCCGGCGAGGCCGGTCTCGCGGACTTCATCACGGCGATGGAGGGCCTCGGGTTCGTGGTGGTGCACGCACCCGTACCGGGGGCTCCCGAGCCTCCCGCCGGCGACATCGTCGAGTTCCTCTGGACGATCGAGCTGCTCCCGTCGGTGACCGACCTGCTCGACGAGCTCGGTCTGAACACCGACGGTCTGCTCGGAGGCCTCGCGTCGTCCGACAGCTTCGGCGACATGGAAGCCGACCTCGACCTCGATGCCGCGCTCACGACCACGGTGCGGTTCGGCATCGACCAGCTGGGGCCGTACCTCGCGCCCGACACCGGCGTGGTGCTCGACATCGACGGATCGATCGGTGTCGACGGCACCGCTGAGGCACTCGGCGCACCCGACACCGCCATCTCCGGCAGCACGACGGTGGACCTCGGCGTGGTCGTGAACCCGTCGTGGAGCGGACGGGTCCGGCTGGACGATCCCGACCTCCTCACCCTGCCGACCGTCGAGATCGCCCTCGACTCGACGGCCAGCACGACCATGTCGCTCTCTCGCGATCTCCTCGACGTCACCTGGCAGGCCGCTGCCGCGTACGTCGACGGGGCCCTTGACCTCGATGCCGCCGCGACCGCGACGCTCCCCCTCCCGGGGTTCACCGACGACGACGGCGGGCCCGCGACGATCTCGCTCAGCGGCGAGCGAGTCGCCGGCACCTGGGTGCTGCAGGGAGCGCTCGACCAGGAGCCGGTCGGCCTCGGGCCGGTCACGATCGACGCCCTCGACGTCGGTCCGATCACCATCGCACCCGGCATCTTCACCGGACACGGCAGCGGGTCGCTCACCGTCGAGTTCGGCGGTGCATCGGAGTCGGCCGACCTCGAGTTCTCCTTCGGCGCGAGTGGTGTCGGCATCGCGGCCGGGCGGAACCTGGCCGACCCGTTCGCCATCACGATCGGTGGGGTCGATCTCGCTCGAATCGACAACGGCCGGATCGAGGCGGACGTCGCCATCGAGCCGGACGGCACCACCGATCTCGGTGTGGGGCTGACGGCTGATGCCCTGGTCCTCCTGCCGAACCTCGGCAGCGACGGGGCCCTCGTGATCACCGGGATCGACGCACAGGTCGGCACCGACGGGGGCCTCCGGCTCGACGACCTCGGCGAGGTGGCACTGTCGCTCCCGGGTGGCGTCGAGATCGTGCTGGAGACGGTCGTGATCGACCTCGGCGGCGGTGAGGACGACCCCGTCCTCACCGCCGCGTCGGGCACGCTCTCGGTGCCCGGCCTCGGCCTGACCGGTGAGGTGACGCAACTGGAGATCGGGCGCGACGGCCTGATCACCGTCGCCACTGCCACGGGAAGCGCCAGTCCGACCGACGCGCTGGGCGATCTCGCCGGGTTCCTCCCGTTCCAACTGACCTCGGTCGAGATCGACTTCCCGCAGACACCGGGTCAACCGATCCGGTTGGACGAGTTCGTCCTCACGGCCAGCGGCACGCTCGACCTCTCCCTGCTCGAGGGGGCCCTGGGTGCCGACATCGAGGTGCGGGTGGGCGACACCGTGGTGACCGAGGACGAGTTCACGATCCAGATCGTCGTGGAGTCCGTCAGCCCCCTGGTGATCGCCCCGGTGGGCGTGGACGCCGTGACCGTCGAGATCACCGGCCTCGACATCGGCCCGCTGACCATCGACGCCACGATCGTGTTCGACGCAGCCGGCGGCACGACCGTCGTGAGCGGTTCGGTGCAGGTGACCGGACCAGGACTCGACCTCGACGGCACGGTGACCGGATCGGTGACCGATGGTGTCGTCACCATCGAGCTCGACGTCACGGCGGAAGCCACCCCCTTCGCTGGAGTCGAGCTGGACGACTTCACACTGTCGCTCGTGCTCACCGGGAACTCCGACGGTCTCGTCATCGGTTCGTTCGCTGCGTCGGCCAGCGTCGTCGTCGAGCTCGACAGCGCCACGCTGACCATCCCGCTGACGATGTCGTTCGACGAGGGCACGTTCGAGCTGTCCGGAGGTCTGCAGCTCGACGGCGAGCTCCCGATCGATTTCGGCGACACGACGGTGGTCGTGCTCACCGATCCCGAGATCGACCTGGAGCTGGTGACGACCGGCAGCGAGACGACGCTCACCATCGGGGTGGCTGCCGCCGGATTCGACGTGTTCCCGGACCTCGACGCATTGGTCGCCACCGGCACCGACGTCACCGGCTCGTTGTCGACCGACGGCACGTTCTCGCTGACCGCGGCCACGCTCGACGGCACCATCGCCGACACCTTCACGTTCGGCGTGTCCAACGCCGCAGTCACGGTCGGCCCCGACGCCCCCGTCGTCTTCAGCGCAACGAGCGTGGACGGGGCGGTGCCGGACCTCGGGCTCGAGATCGTGATCACCGACCTCGTCATCCTCCGCGACGGCACCATCAGCGTGGGTTCGATCACCGTCGAGACCGGCGAGCTCGAACGGACCCTGGGCATCGCCGGGCTGTTCCCGTTCACGATCGCCGACGGCGGCGTCACCATCACCTTCGACGACCCCGATGATCCGCTCTCGGCCTTCGACGTCAGCGTGACCGGAGCGTTCGACCTGTCGAAGCTCGACGAGCTGGGCGAGAGCCTCGGCTTCACTCCCGTCCTCACCATCGGCGATCGCACGCTCGGTGGCGGCTCCGAGGACGACGGCGTGTTCACCTTCGCCGTGGCGGTCGACGTGAACGCCGCGATCCCCGTTCGCCCGATCGACCTCCCGCCGATCACCCTCGGCTTCGACGACCTCACCGTCGGCCCGCTCACCTTCGGCGCCGACATCACGTTCGCCGGCTTCGACAGCGGGGAGTTCGTGCCGACCATCTCGGGCACCGCGCGCATCGCCGGCGGGATCGAGGTGGACGGCACCCACGATGGCGGAGGGGCCGACGGATCGCTCGAGGTCGGTCTCACCGGCACGATGACCTTCGACGGTGACGTCACCCGGCTGGAGTTGACGGCCGCGCTGCTGGTGTCGGGATCGCTCGGCGAGTTCATCGTCGTGAAGGACCTCGCGGTCGATGCGAGCATGACGTTCTCGTTCGATGCATCGACGCTGGCACTGTCGCTCTCGCCACCGACGCTCGGCGACATCACGTACGCACTGCTCGAGATCGGCGTGACCGACCTCGTGACGTTCACCGCCGGTGACGGCACGATCGATCTCGGGGCCGGGGCGGGCGAGCTGCTCGCGGAGTTCCGGGGAGGCGACGACGACCCCGGCCTCGGGATCCGCTTCGGCGACGGCGCCGGTCCTCTGGCCGACTGGGGCGGCAGTGTCAGGAACGTCGGGCTCCGGATGACATCGATCGGCACGGTCGGTGGCGTGGACGCGCTCGTGCCGGTGCCGGTGCTGCTGCCGGGCTTCGCTGCCGACCTCGACCTGCCCAGCGACCTCGACGTGGGCTTCCCCGACTGGGTGCCGCTGAACATCCGCTCGATCGGATTCACCCTGCCCGACGACGTCGCCCTCGACCTCGACGCGTTGGCCGACGACCCCGCGGCCGAGGCCGTGGAGTTCGCCACCGATCTGTTCACCGGACTCCGTCTCCGGATCTCGGGCGGCCTCGAGGCCACCGACCTGATCCCCATCACCGCGGACGTCGAGGGCCTGGAGCTCTCGATCTCCCGGCTGATCGACTGCGCGCTCGCCGCCGTTCCCCCACCCGACGGACAGACGGCCCCCGTGTGCGTGAACCCGATCATCGATCTCGACGGCATCGCTGGCGGCGTCGAGCCGTTCGACCTCGGCCCCCTCACGATCGGCGGGGTGCTCGGCGTCGGCTTCGTGCCCGTCACGTTCGACGACGGCACCGGCGACAGCGTCTTCTACTTCCGCATCGCCGGCGAGTTCACCTACAGCGGCATCGGCGCCGGCATCGACCTGGTGATCTCCGAGTACGGGCCGGTGCTCGCCAAGGCGACCGTTCCGCTCGCGATCCCGTTGGCGCAGACCACGTTGTTGCTCACCGGCGTGAAGGGCGGCATCCAGTTCGGCGGGGCCGGGTTCGTCCCTCCTGGCGATCCCGCCGACCTGCTGACCGACCCGACCTACGACCTCGACTTCCCGATCACGCTCGGCGCAGACGGCACCATCGCCGAGGCGGTCGGCGGCTGCGCCGAACGCAACCGCGGCTACGACTGGGCCGACCTCCTCGTGGTCGGGCCGCCACCGTGCTTCACCTGGAACGACGGTGGCACGATCACCCTGGGCGGCACCCTCACGTCGTACGCCGCACCCGGGTTGATCTCGGGCGACGTGACCCTGGCCGCCGATCTCCGCTTCGACGCCGACGGCGGGCTCCCGAAGCTGCGCTTCGCCGGCAACGGCAACATCAACGTGTTCGGGTTCCCGGTCGGCACTGCCGGATTCCTGCTGGCCCTCGACGATCCGCTGGCACCGGTGTTCGACCTGGCGATCCTCGCCCCCGCCCCCGGCAGCCCGCTCGGATTCGTGATGCCCGCCCAGGGTCAGCTCACGTTGCGCATCGACACCGAGGGGATCGCGCTCGGCACCCTGCTCGGGCTGCAGACGTTCCTCGAGCGCCTGGCCGAGGGATCGCTCGGCATCGCCCAGGACATGTTCGCCGACGCGCTCGACGAGTTGGCCGCCGAGCTCGAGGCGAACCGCCACCTCCTGTTGGCACGCCTGCTGCTCGACCTCGACGGCGACGGCGAACTCAGCGAGGCCGAGCAGAAGCGGGTGATCGACACCCAGTTCCTGCTCGACCGCTTGCTGGGAACCAACCCCACGATCCCCGGCCTGCTGCCGACCGAGATCCCGACCGATGTGGACCGGCTCCGCGACCTGCTGGCAACGACCACCGAGATCACCGCCGCCCTCCAGCAGGCGCTGTTCGGTCAACTCGCCGAGGTGGCCGACTCGTATACCGCCGATCTCGCGGAGCTGTTCGCCAGTGGCGTCGACCCGCTGACCGCGGCGATCCTCGCGACGCAGAGCGCCGTGGACGAGCTCACCTCACCGATGACCGAGGAGCGGGCGCAGGCCCTGGCCGCCTACGGGCAGGTGTTCCAGGAAGTCGTGCTCGACGCGCTCGGCGACGCCACCTCGACGTTCTTCGACGTGTTCGACCCGACCTTCGCGCTCGAGGGCGATCTCCAACCGGTCATCCTCGGCATGCCCCTGGGCGAGCCGGTTGGTGGCGCATCACTCATCGTCAACCGCGAGGGGGTCGAGCTCGGCCTGACCGTCAGCCCCACGACGCTCTACATGTACGCCGTGCTCGTCGCCATCGGCGCTGGAACGTTCGCTCCCGCGCTCGCAGGGTTGAACGACATGCTCGGGATCTCCGATCGGATCACCGTGCGGGCGCAGCTGCCCTTCACCGGCATCATCGACGCGCTCGTGGCCGAGGGTCCCCTGGCGATCGATCCGTTCGACGCCGAGTGGAACGTCACCCTCGACGCGGAGCTGACCGTGGCCGGCCTGACGATCGGCCGACTCACCGGACTCCTCGTCTCGCCGCGGAACGACACCGTGCTCGACAACCGGATCTGGCGCACCTACGACCCCGACTCGGTCTTCACACCAACCAAGATCCCCGTCCGCTCCGAGGAGCACTACGAGGCGATCAGGCGTCACGGCGGTCTCCTGCTCACCGCCGACCTCGACGCACCGAGCCTGTTGGTCGACCCGGCCGCGACCCTGGCCGAGCTCGACCTCGAGCTGCCCGAGAACCTGTTGGAGTATCCCGACTGGGTCCAGCGGAACGTGCAGACGCTGCGAACGCTGGAGGACGTGGGCGACGTGCAGCTGTTCCTCCCGAGTCTCGACAACCTCATCAACCCCAACATGGACGCGGGCGTGTGGACGGTCGACTACGTCGACGATGCGGGCCGCTTCGACTTCGCCCTCACCGGCGAACAGCTCGCCGAGGCCGTGATGGAGATCCTGGACGACGCCTACCTCGATGGCTCCTGGAACGCCAAGCTCCTGGGTGTCGAGATCGGCAACGGACGGATCTCCGCCACCACGTCGGGATACGAGGTGGAGGGCTCACTCCCGTTCCTCGACGAGCCGGTCACGATCCAGCTCGGCGGCAGCGCGGTGACCGTGGGCGGCGAGGAGACGCTGATGCCGTCGGCCCTGCTCGACGTCGATTTCGACGCCGACAACATCACCGCCTTCGCCGACTCGATCGGTCTGCCCGACCTGCTCGGCGCCTCGCCGTCGGCCTCGGGACGGCTCCGTCTCGCGACGCCCGGATACGACGCCCGCAGCGAGGACGCACTGCTGGTGCGCGGTGGCATCGAAGCGACCGCCGAGCTCTCGCTCGCGCCGTTCGTGGACAACGCCGAGTTCGAGATCACCGTGTTCCCGCCCCCCGGCGTCGACCCGTTTCAGGGCGATGTGCTGCCCGACTTCGTCGCCCGCGCATCGGTGAGCGAGTTGCTCCCGCTGGCGGGCATCACGATCCGCCAGGCCAGCGTGGAGGTGCGTCGAGTCGACGGCGTGACCAGCGTCCACATCGACGGCGAAGCCGACGTCGCAGGTGGCACGGTCACGGTCAGCGCACAGCTCGCGAGCGACCTCACCGGGATCATCGACCTCTCGACGGGTGACGGCCCGCTGACCGTCGGTGGGTTCACGATCATCGCCGACTCCAGACTGGAGCTCTCACGTCGGGCAGCCACGTTCCCGCTGCTCGTCGAGTTCCGCAGCGACCTCGTGGTCACGCTGCCGCCGTGGCTGTCGGAACTCATCGGCACCACCCAGGTCGAGGCCGAGGGCGGCGTGGCGAGCGACGGCTCGTTCGACCTCCAACTCGTGGTCGATGAGCTGACGATCCCCGGCACCGGCCTCATGATCGTGGGTGCCACTGCCGGGCAGGACCCGACCCTCCGGTTCGCACGCTCAGGGGCGACGGCCGAGCTCGAGATCGCGGGTCGGCTCTCCGGTGCCACCGGTCTCCCACTGCTGGTGGTCGACGGGAAGCTCTCCACGACCGGCGACGGCTCGCTCGACGTGTCGTTCCCCGGCGGTGGGTTGACGCTCGCACCGTTCGCCATCACCGGTGGGGCATCGATCGAACGCCAGGGTTCCACCTGGTCGGTCGACGTGGCCGGCACCATCTCCCTCGGTGCCGTCCTCACGAACGCCGCCGTCAGCGGCTCGATCGACCAGAACGGGATCCAACAGCTCACCGTGGGGGTGACCTCGTTCGTCGCCGGACCGCTCAGCATCTCCAACGCAGACGTGCGACTCGAGCGCGTCGGCACCGCCTACCAGCTCGACATGTCCGGCCGGGCCACGATCCCCCAGGTCGGCAGCAACCTGCTGTTCACCGGTCAGATCCAGCCGAACGGCGACGTGCGCGTCAGCCTCGATGCCGCCACCCGCCTGTTCCGCGGCATCGTCTACTCGAACGCCACGTTCACGTTCGATCGCACGGCGGCCACCGACACCACCACGATGACGCTGACCGGATCAGCCACGCTGGCCGGCAACGCCGTCACGGTCGATGGGTCCCTCACCCGGGTCGGCACTGCGTGGACCGGAGAACTCGGGATCACCGCCCCGACGTTCTCGCTCGGCGGCGCCGCCGTGGGTGGCACCCTCACGCTCCAGTTCTTGACGAACCAGGTTCGCATCAGCATCGACGGCACGATGTCGATCCCCGGCCTCGTGACCGACACGACCGCCACCGGCACCGTCAGCACCGGCGGGTTCGGCGAGCTCACCCTTGCCGTCACCCAGCTCCGACCGGGCGGGACGAACTCGCCGTTCCTCTTCAGCGGAACCTTCCGCTTCCAACGGACTTCCGGGTTCGCCGGCGTCACCCGCTTCACCTCGAGCAACGCGTCGCTCACGTGGGAGGGGGGCGGCACCACGTTCTCACTCCCGAGCTTCTCGATCGCGACCAACGGCGCCATGTCGGTCACCACATCGGCCCGGTCGGTCACGAAGGGACAGATCCAGCTCCAGCTCCCGTCGGCGTCGTTCACCACCGGCGCCAACGCCAGCAACCCGACGCTGTCGATCGGCCAGAGCAGCATCAGCGTGACCGGGGTGCTCGGTCCGCTCACGGTGCAGAGCTTCTCGGTCGGCACGACCGGCTCGCTCTCGGCGCCGTTCACCACCAAGAACGTCCCGATCATGGGACTGCAGTTGAACGGCACAGTGCGCCTGGAGAAGTCCGGCTCGACCTGGTCGCTCCGCATCGACGGCCCGACCGCCACCACGCTCCCCACCGTCACCGTGCCGGGCCTCGGCTCGATCACCCTCGACGAGTTCGTCATCAGCTCGAACAGCACCTTCAACGTGACGGCAACGAGCCGCCGGGTGGGGAACGACGCTTTCGCGATCCGCAACGCCACCATCCGCTTCCGAAAGCTGCAGCAGAGCAGTTCGGTCACGGTGAGCGTCGACTCAGGTGCCGAGCTCGTGGTCGCGCGACTGCAGCCGATCCCGCTGCCGACACTCACGTTCTCCGACCAGGGAGCGATCAGCCAGACGATGAGCCGGGTGCTCGACTTCGGCCCGATGCTGCGACGCACCACGAGCCCGAGCGCGGTTCCCCTCGTGCTCGAGAACACGTCGAACGGCCTCCAGCTCCGCCTCACCTCGGCGCGGACCTTCCGACTCTTGAACACGAACTTGACCTTGCAGTCGTTCACCGCACGCACCGACGGACACTTCAGCGGCACGCTCAACGGCGCCCTCACCCTCCCGATCGGCAGCCCGTCCATCACACTCGCGAGCGGCACGTTCAACCTCGGCACCAGCACCCGCGACGGCGTCCCCATCACTCGCCTCACCATCCCCGCCAGCTCCCCACTGTCGGTCGGCGTGTTCCGGACGGGGTCCAGTGCACCGACCGGCCCCGCGTCGGCCACCGTGCACGGCTGGGTCGACTCGACCGGTCGGTTCCGCTTCGAACTGAACGCCTCGATCGACCTGACCGCCTCGCTCGGCATCTACACGATCGGCGCTGCCGGCAGCGTCACGGCCCTGCTGCGCAACACCGGGCTCCGGGAGGCCGAGTTCAGCGGGACCATCTGCTACATCGTCGACTGTCGGACCGTGACGCGGGAGGTCCGGCGCAGCGACGGGACCATGCCGACGTTCTCGTTCGACACCACTCTCTGCAACCCGTTCACGAATCAGTGCGAGACGACCACGACCAACCTGCCGCGGTTCCCCGTGTTCCGGGCGATCCCGGCCGGCATCGATCTGGCCGCGCCACAGCTCGGTCCCGTGGCCGACATCGACGTGACCGCCCCTGCCGGTGCCACCTCGATGTTCGTGGCCGTGCCGCTGCCGTCGGCCACCGACGACCGCGACCCGTCACCCGTGGTCACGTGTGACAGGTCGTCGGGCCAGTTCGCAATCGGGGTCCACCTGGTGACCTGCACAGCGAAGGACAACACGAACAAGACCAGTGCGCCGCGATCGTTCACGATCACCGTCCGAGCAGCCGGCGAACCCGGATTCACCGGAATGCTGCTGATCACCGAGTCCCAGACACTCGACACCGGCGACTCATCGGCAGCGACACCGACGGTCGAGCAGGGTGAGACGATGACGATGTCGGCCGACGGGTACGCCACCGGCTCCGCATTCAAGGGGACCATGTACTCGGATCCGGTGGACCTCGGGCGTGGCACCGTGAACGCCGACGGCGTGGCACGACTGACGTTCACCGTGCCCGAGGTGCCGCCCGGCCCCCACACCATCGTGATCGAGGGTCGTGCCCCCGACGGCTCCACCCGCATCGTGGCGGCAACGGTGGTGGTCGCGGGCACGCCGACCGGCTTCCCGGACGCTCCGGCCACCGTGTTCGAGCCCATCGATTCCATCCGTCTTCCGGCGCCCTCCGGAGGTGGGACCTCGCCGCCCGCACTCGACCCCGACCCCGTGGCGGAGCTCCCGGCCACGGGCACCAGCGGGATCCCGGCGACGATGTCGCTGGCGGTCCTGGTGCTACTGCTCGGCGCGGTGCTCCGCAGCTCCGGGGGACACCGCCGCCGCACCCGTCTACCATCATCTCTCCATGGTGGGGAGCCCGACCAGCAGCGTGATCGAGATCGCCGTGCTCGGTCCGCTGTCGGTCACCGTGATCACCGACGGGGTGGGCGAGACCCCGGTGCGGATCGGCTCGGCGAAGGTCCGGGCGCTGCTCTCCCGTCTCGTCCTCTCCGGTGAGCGGCCGGTCCCGGCCGACCGCGTCGTGCGGGCGGTCTGGGGCGAGACTCCCCCACGCACCGCCGAGCACGCCGTGCAGGTCCACGTGTCGAAGCTCCGAGCGCTCGTTCGCGGCGCCGGAGCCGATCTGCCGCTCGCCGCGACCGGTGTGGGCTACCAGCTCGCCGGATCGGGGCTCCGGGTGGACGCGGTCGAGTTCGAGCGTGAGCTGGCCGACGGGCGAGCCGCACTCCTCGGCGGCGACCTGCACTCGGCCGCCCGGTCACTCGAGCAGGCCCGAACGCGATGGCGCGGCACGCCGTACCCCGACCTCGCCGACGACCTCGTGGTCGATCCCGACACAGCGGCCGAGCGTGCTCGGCTGTCCATCCTCCGTCTCGACGCCGACGAGGAGTGGGCAGAGACCTGCTTCGCACTCGGACGACATCAGGAGCTCGTTCCGATGCTCGAGGCCGCGATCGCCGAGGAACCGTTGCGCGAACGCCGGTACCAACAGCTCATGGTCGCCCTGTACGGGGCCGGCCGGACCGCCGAAGCGCTCGAGGTCTACCAGCGTGCCCGGGCCACATTGGTGGAACAGCTGGGTATCGAACCGGGCCCACTGCTCAGAGACGCGGAGCAGGCCGTGCTGAACCACGATCCGTCGCAATTCCCCGGACCGGCCGAGCGCACCGGCGTCGCGGCACTGCCGCGTCCCACCCACGGGACCGGCCGGTTCGTCGGTCGCCTCAGCGAGTGGTCGCACCTCTCCGGACTGGTGGCTGCGGCGGGCACCGGTTCGGGCCGGGTGGTGATGATCGGTGGCCCACCCGGTATCGGGAAGACCCGACTGGTCACCGAGGCGGCCGCCGCGACCGGCCCGTTCTCGGTCGCCCGTGGGGCCTGCCCCGAAGGCGGTTCGGCCCCGCCACTGTGGCCGATCGTGGAGGCCCTGCGCGACCTCGGGCCGTCGGCGTTCCCGGACGAGGGGTTCGGGCTCGACGACGACATCCTGGCTCCCCTCCGTGAGACGGTCGAGGGCCGACTCTCGCCGTCGGCGGCCTCGGCGGCGCTCCCCGACGACGAACACGCCGCATTCCGCCTGCACGACGCCGTGGCCGAGCTCCTGACGACGATCGCGAAACAGCGACCGCTCGTGCTCGTGCTCGACGACCTCCACGCGGCCGATGCCGCGACGATGGGAGTGGTGAACCGTCTCGCCCAGCGGATCGGCACCGAACGGATCGTGGTGCTGGCCACCCACCGCGACACGCCCGCCGACCACACCGACGCATTCGCCGCCGGGAGCGGATCGCTCGCCCGTCACACCTCGGTCGAGCACCTGACGCTCGGCCCACTCGATGCCGAGGAGGTCGCCAACTACGTCACCGCAGCCGGCCTCGATGCCGCCCGCCTCACCGCCGCCCTGCTGCAGCGCACCGACGGCTCACCGCTGCTGCTGACCGAGATCGTCGGACTGCTGGTGACCCGCGACGGCGACCTCGCAGCCCTGTCCGAGATCCCCGACGGTCTCTCGGCGGTGCTCGATGCCCGCCTCGCCGATCTGGGTCCCGCCCGTCCGGTGATCGAGCGCGCTGCGGTGATCGGACCACGTTTCAACATCGACACCCTCGCCCGGGTGGCCGATGTCGGCTCCGACCTCCTGCTCGATGCGCTGACGGCAGCGGCCCGGCTCGGGCTGATCGACGACCTCGGGGGCGCGCACCGCTTCCGTCACGTACTGATCGCCGAGGCAGCGGCGGCAGGGGTGGCCGAGAGCGAACGCGCCCGGCTGCACCTCCGGATCGCCGAGGTCCTCGAGCGCACGCGATCGCTCGAGCAGGCCCTCACGGTGACCGAGGCTGCACGGCACCGCGTCGCTGCGCTGCCGATGGGCGATCCTTCGACCGCCGCCGCATCGTGCCTGGCGGCGGCGGAGCTCTCGCACACGGCGCTCGCGGACGCCGAGACGATCTGGTTCGCGAGCGCAGCCCGACGAGCGCTCGATCTCACGGACGACCCCGATCCGTTGGTGTCGGCCCGCGCGCTCGCGCTCGAGGGCGAGGCGCGAACCGTCAGCGGTCAGGACGCCCGACCACTGCTCGACGCGGCAGTGGTCGAGGCCCGGCGCACGGGCGATCCGGTGGTGTTCGCTCAGGCGGTGCAAGCGCTCGCCCTGAACCGGTCCACGGCTGCCAACGCCGGCGACGCCGAGTTCGTGGCCCTGTGCGAGGAGGCCATTCTCGGTCTCGAGCGCCATCGTGGCTGGCTGCCAGTCCAGATCGCCGTCGATCTCGCGATGACCTACTACCGCACGCCACAGTTCGCGCGTTCCCGCGAGCTGGCAGCCGGAGCGCTCGAGCGCGCTCGAGCCGACGGCGACCCAGCGGCACTGGCCTTCGCGCTCACCGGGCTGCACCAGGCCATCTCCGACGCCGCCACCGCCGCACGACGGTTCGCGCTCGCCGACGAGGCCGTCCACGCAGCGCGGGCGTGCGGGCTGGCCTGGCACGAAGCCCTCGCCACGTCGTTCCGCGGCTACGACCGCTGGGAGCTCGGAGACCTCGACGGCGCCGACGCCGACTTCGACCGGTCGCTCGACCTCGCGCTGCGCGGTCGACGCGCCCGGTTCGTCTGGATCGCGCGTTCCTGGCAGGCGCTCCTGGCCGCGTATCGCGGCGATCTCGCCACGGCCGGTCGGCTCCGCGTCGCGGCCCTCGAGGCATGGGGGCCGACACCGAATCCCGATGCCGTGCTGTGCGATCTCGGCCAACGAATGATGCTCGCCGTCATCGACGGCGAGGTCGACGAGTTCATCCCGATCGTGCGCTACCAGGTGGAGACCGACGCCGAACCGCTGTTCTGGCACTCGCTGATGGCGCTCCTGACCTCACAACGACTCCCCGACGAGGCGGCGCGCCACGAGACCTGCACCGAGATCGACACCGTGCTCGCTGCCGGACTCGACCAACTCCTCCCCACCGTGACCCATCTTCCCGCGCTCGCCTTCCTGGCCGAGGCGGCCGCGCGGGTCGGGCACGTCGACGCCGCTCGCACCGTGCTGCCCGAACTCGAACCGTACGCCGGCACCCACGTGGTGATGAACGTCTACGGCGGTGGCGGCCTCTGCTGGGGAGTGGCCGACCAGGGGCTCGCCCTGGCGGCGGCGACGGTGGGCGATCACGACGCCGCCGTGGCGTGGCAGCGCTCGACCGACGAGCAGCTCACGGCCACGTCGGGCAGCACATTCCTGCACCGGTCGCGCACGCTCGCCGAGCGCTTCGGCATCAGGTGACTCACCGATCACCTCGACCGGTCACCCGTGTTCACCGGCGCACGGTGGTGCCGGACTTGGTGGTCTCGACGGTCCAGCCCTCGTCCTGGAGTTCGGCGCGCAGTGCGTCGGCCACCGCGTAGTCCTTGGCGGCGCGAGCCTCGTCGAGCGCTGCGGCCCTCGCCAGGATCTCGGCGGGGACCTCGTCGCCACCGCCGAGGACGAGGCC
>SKSP01000004.1 GCA_007122945.1 Ilumatobacteraceae bacterium
GACGTTCGGCGCGAGCACCGACGGCGACGGGTTCGTCGAGTCGTTGAGCGCTGCCGACCACGACCCGCGCGACATGCGGGTCGTCGTGTTGGGGGCGGGTGCGGCGGCCCGCTCGGTGGTCGACGCCCTCGATCGGGCCGGCGCCGACGACATCGCCGTCGTCAACCGCTCCGAGGACGCCGCAGTGCGCGCGGCCGCCCTCAGCCGGCGCGCCCACGTCGCCGCGCCGTCCGCGATCCCCGCCGCCGACCTCGTCGTCAACGCGACCAGCGTCGGCATGGGTGACGGGATGGGCGACGATCGGCTCCCGCTCGATCCGGCCGTGCTGCGCCCGTCCCACGTGGTCGCCGACCTCGTCTACCACCCGCTCGACACCGCCCTGCTGCGTGCGGCCCGCGCCGCCGGCGCGGCGACCGTCGACGGTCTCGGGATGCTCGTCCACCAGGCCGCCCTCCAACAGCACCTGTGGACGGGCATCCGCCCCGACCCGGCGATCCTCCGCGCCGCCGCCGAGTCCCAGCTCCCCTGACCCTCCCCGAACCGTCCGCGCCGATCGACTCACCGGGGCCGGTTGCGGCAGACGGTTCGTCGGCACCACCCCGAACCGTCCGCGCCGATCGACTCACCGCCGCCGGTTGCGGCAGACAGGACGGGGGGTGCCGGTAGCCTCGCTGTCGATGTTGCGCTTCCTCACCGCCGGCGAGTCGCACGGCCCTGCGATCGTCGTCGTCATCGAAGGGCTGCCCGCGGGCCTCGAGGTCACCGTCGAGGAGGTCCAGCGCGAGCTCGCCCGGCGTCGGCTGGGGTACGGGCGGGGGCCCCGACAGCGGTTCGAGGTCGACGAGCTGACGCTCGTCGGCGGGGTCCGGCACGGGCGCACGCTCGGGTCGCCGATGTGCATCGAGATCGCCAACACCGAGTGGCACCGCAGCGACAAGTGGCACCAGGAGATGTCGCCGGCGCCGGGTGCCACCGAGCAGCCGCTCACCAAGGTCCGGCCCGGCCACGCCGACCTCGCCGGGATGCAGAAGTACGGCTTCACCGACGCCCGCGACGTGCTCGAGCGCGCCAGCGCGCGCGAGACCGCTGCCCGGGTCGCGGCGGGCGCGGTCGCCAAGGCGCTCCTGGCGCGGCTCGGCGTCGAGGTCTTCTCGCACGTGATCCAGATGGGTCCCGTCCGGGTCCCCGCCGAGGTGGAACGGCCGACACCGGCCGACCTGGCGGCGATCGACGAGTCGCCGGTGCGCTGCTTCGACACGGCGACCGCGGAGGCGATGGTCGCCGAGGTCAAGGCGACGGGCAAGGCGGGTGACTCGCTCGGTGGCATCGTCGAGGTGCTCGCCCACGGCGTACCCGTCGGCCTCGGCAGCCACGTCCACTGGGACCGCAAGCTCGACGGGCTGCTCGCCCAGGCGATCATGAGCATCCAGGCCGTCAAGGGCGTCGAGATCGGCGACGGCTTCGAGGTCGCCGGCCGGCGGGGGAGCGCGGCCCACGACCCGATCCACTGGGACGCCGACGAGGCGCGCTACCGGCGCGGCAGCAGCCTGGCCGGTGGCACCGAGGGCGGGATGTCGACCGGTGAGCCGCTCGTGGTGCGGGCTGCGATGAAGCCGCTCGCGACCCTCAACGTCCCGACGCTCGAGACGGTCGACACCGCGACGAAGGAGCCCGGCGTCTCGTTCAAGGAGCGCACCGACACGACCGCCGTGCCGGCGATGGGCGTCGTGGCCGAGACGATGGTGGCACTCGTGCTGGCGACCGAGGCGCAGCGCAAGTTCGGGGGCGACTCGGTCGACGAGTTCGTCCGCAACGCCGAGGCGTTCGCCGCCTCGCTGGGGCCGTGAACGACGTACCGGGCCCTGGGAGCCACATCGTGCTGGTGGGGATGATGGGGGCCGGCAAGTCGACCGTCGGGCGGATCGTCGCCGAGCGGCTCGGACGCCGACTGATCGATTCCGACGAGTTGATCGAGGAGCGTACGGGCCGGACGGTGCGCGAGATCTTCGCCGCCGACGGCGAGGAGGCGTTCCGCGCGCTGGAGTCCGCCGCACTCTTGGACGCGTTGGCCGACCCCGAGCCGTCCGTCATCGCCGCCGCCGGCGGTGTGGTGCTGCGCGAGGCGAATCGCCGCGCGCTCGTGGAGTCCGATGCGCGCGTCGTGTGGCTCCTCGCCGATCCGGAGGTGCTGCTCGACCGGGTGCGCAACGGCATGCACCGGCCGTTGCTCGACGACGATCCCGAGGGAACGCTCCAGCGGATGTGGGACGAGCGCGAGCCGCTGTACCACGAGGTCGCCGACGCGATCGTCTCGGTCGACCACCGCTCGATCAACGAGGTCGTCGAGGCGGTGCTGCGATGACCGGGACGTCGAACCCGAGGCGTCGCGTCGAGGTGCCGCTCGGCGACCGCGCCTATCCGGTCGTCGTCGGGCACGGCGCGATCGACGAGCTGGCGTCGCTGCTCCCGGCGACCGCGCGGCGGGCGGCGGTCGTCACCCAGCCCGGGATCCCATTCGTGACCGATCCGGGGGTGGCTCCCGGCATCGAACACGACGTGATCGAGATCGGCGTCGGCGAGTCCGCCAAGACGATGCGCACCGTCGAGGAGCTGTGCCGCCGCTTCGCCCGCGTCGGGTTGTCGCGCCACGACGTCGTCATCGGCGTCGGGGGCGGCATGGTCACCGACGTGGCCGGGTTCGCCGCGGCGTCGTACCACCGCGGCGTACCGGTCGTGCACGTCGCCACGACGCTGCTCGGCATGGTCGACGCGGCGATCGGCGGCAAGACCGGGGTGAACCTCCCCGAGGGCAAGAACCTCGTCGGCGCGTTCTGGCAGCCCAGCGCCGTCGTCTGCGACCTCGATGCGCTCGACACCCTGCCCGAGCGCGAGCGTCGGTGCGGTCTCGGCGAGATGGCCAAGTACCACTTCCTCACCGGCGACGACCTCCTGGCGATGGACCTCGTCGACCGCGTCGCCCGCTGCGTCGAGATCAAGGCCGACGTCGTGGCCGCCGACGAGCGCGAGGGGGGCCGCCGGGCCATTCTGAACTACGGGCACACGCTGGCCCACGCCCTCGAGACCGCGACCGACCACACGATCGCCCACGGCGAGGCGGTCGCGGTCGGCCTCGTGTTCGCCGCTCGTCTCGCCGCCCGCCTCGGGCGCATCGACGCCGCCCGGGTCGACGAGCACCTCGCCGTCGTGGAGGGCGAGTACGGCCTCCACGCGAGCATCCCGGACGGACTCGACCATGGCGAGCTCGTCGAGTTGATGCAGCGCGACAAGAAGGCGCTCGACGGCCTGACGTTCGTGCTCGACGGCCCCGATGGGGTCGAGGTGGTGCCCGGCGTGGACCCGGCGGCCGTCCGGGCGACGCTCGACGAGCGGTGAGACGCGGCGATGGGCGAGAGGTCGGAGGGGTCCGAGATGCCCGAGGTGCCCGAGGCGCCCGCGGTCCGCACCGAACGGTTGCTGCTGCGACGATTCCGCGACCACGACCGCGAATCCTTCGCCGAACTGAACGGTGACCCGAGCGTGATGGCGACGATCGGGTCACCGATGACCCGCGTGCAGAGCGATGCGTTCCTCGACCGCATCGAGGCCGGCTGGGACGAGCGCGGGTTCGGCCTCTGGTGCGTCGACCTCGACGGTGAGTGTCTCGGCTTCACGGGGCTCACCGTCCCGTGGTTCCGCGACGGCGTGGAGGTCGGATGGCGCATCCGGTCGGCGTACTGGGGGCACGGCTACGCACCCGAGGCCGGGCGGGCCGCGCTGGCGTTCGGGTTCGAGGAGGTCGGCCTCGACGAGATCATCTCGTTCACGGCGGTCACGAACACCAACTCGCGCCGCGTCATGGAGAAGCTCGGCCTGCAACGTGATCCGACCGCCGACTTCGAGCACCCGTCGCTGCCCGAGGGGCACCCGCTGCGCCCCCACGTCCTGTACCGGCTCGACGCCGCCGGGTACCGTGCACGGTCGTGACGACCGTGACCACCGGCAGCGCGATCGACGAGCGGCGGGTCCTGCTGCTCCACGGCCCGAACCTGAACCTGCTGGGCGAGCGCGAGCCGGAGGTCTACGGGACGGCGACCCTCGCCGACCACGTGCACACGGCCGAGCAGACCGCGGCCGCGTTCGGGATCGCCGTCGAGGCGTACCAGAGCAATCACGAGGGTGACCTCGTCGATCGGATCCACGCGGCGCGCGGTCGGTGCGCGGCGATCGTGATCAACCCGGGTGCGTTCACCCACTACGCCTGGTCGATCCACGACGCGCTCGCGGCCTTCGACGGACCGATCGTCGAGCTGCACCTGTCGAACCCGAACGCCCGCGAGCCCTGGCGTCACACGAGCGTCGTCGCCCCGGTAGCGTCCGGGACGATCTGCGGGTTCGGTGCGGCCGGCTACGAGTTGGCCCTCGCCGCGGTCGCCCGCCTGCTGGGCCCGACCGGCGAGACGTGATGGATCGTGACGGATCGTGACGGATCGTGACGGATCGTGACGGATCGTGACGTGTCGCCCGTGGCGACGATCGACGACCTCCCGCCGCTCGAGCACGCCGGTCGGACCGACCGTGTCCGAGCACGGCTCGACGTCGCCGCGCTGATCGTCACCGAACCCCACGACATCCGCTGGCTGACCGGCTTCCGTGGATCGACCGGGTGGGTGGTGCTGCTCCCGGATCGGACGTTGCTGATCACTGACCGGCGCTACGGCGAGCGCGCCGCGGCGGAGACCGCTCCCGCCGACGACGTCGAAGTGGTGGTCGGCACGGATCGCCCCGACCTGCGTGCCCGACTCGTCGCCGCCCTCGCCGGGGTCGGACGGGTCGGCGCCCAGGCGTCGCACCTGTCGCACGCCGTCTGGGAGGACTGGGCTGTCGATCTCCCCCTCGAACCGGTCGACGGCGCGGTCGCCGCCGAGCGGCGCTCGAAGGATCGCGGCGAGATCGCCCGCATCGAGTTGGCCGCCCGGATCGCCGACCGGGCGCTCGCCGAGGTCGCCCCGCGGCTCGGCGAGACCCCGACCGAGCTGGACGTGCGCCACGAGCTGGAGTACCTCATGCGTCGGTTCGGTGCCGAGGGCCCGAGCTACGACACGATCGTCGCGAGCGGCCCGGAACACGCCGCGCGGCCGCACCACGGTGCCGAACGGCGCACCATCACCGAGGGTGACACGGTCGTGATCGACGTCGGAGCACTGGTCGACGGCTACCACTCGGACATGACGCGGAGCTACGTGATCGGCACCGTGTCGCCACGCCAGCAGGAGATCTACGATCTCGTGGCGACGGCCCAGGCGGCCGGGCTGGCCGCGGTTGGTCCCGGCGTCGCCACCCGTGACGTGGACGCCGCCTGTCGAGCCGTGTTCGCCGCCGCCGGCTTCGCCGACTGGTACCTGCACGCCACCGGGCACGGCGTCGGCCTGCAGATCCACGAGGAACCGTTCCACGCCCCGACCTCGACCGCCGAGCTGCTCCTCGGCGACGTGGTGACGGTGGAACCTGGGCTCTATCGTGCAGGTTTCGGCGGTGTCCGGATCGAGGACCTCGTCGAGGTCACCCCCTCCGGCCAACGCACGCTGACCGAGACGCCCAAGGACGCGCCATGCCTGCCATCACCACCAACGACCTGAAGACCGGGATCACCCTCGAGCTCGACAACGGCCTGTTCCAGGTCGTCGAGTTCCAGCACGTCAAGCCCGGCAAGGGCGGGGCGTTCGTCCGCACGAAGCTCCGCAACGTCCGGACCGGCAACGTCTTCGACCGCACGTTCAACGCCGGCGTCAAGGTCGAGCAGGCGATCATCAACCGCGACGACATGCAGTTCCTCTACCGCGACGGCGACGACTACGTGTTCATGAACACCCAGTCGTACGAGCAGATGCACGTGCCGTCGGCCACGCTCGGCGAGGTCACCGACTACCTGGTCGAGGGCATGACCGCCCAGATCGGGTTCCACAACGGCGAGATCATCGGCGCCGAGATCCCCGCGTCGGTCGAGCTGACGGTGGCCGACACCGAACCCGGGCTGCAGGGCGATCGTGTCTCGGGCGCCCGAAAGCCGGCGACGCTGGAGACCGGCAAGATCGTCCAGGTGCCGCTGTTCGTCGAGATCGGCGACCGGGTGAAGGTCGACACACGCTCCGGCGACTACATCACCCGGGTCTGAGCGAACCCGGATGGAACGCCCCGACGCCCGATCCGACGCCCGCGAGCGCGCCCTGTACCTCCTGTACGAGGCCCACTCGAAGGGCATCGACCCCGCCGACACGATCGAGCTGCAGGTGATCGAGCCCGACGAGCTGACCACCTCGCTCGTGCTCGGTGTCGCGACCCACCGCGACCGGATCGACGACGAGATCGCCGCGCGTGCGAGGGGCTGGACACTGGCGAGGATGCCGGTGCTCGACCTGAGCATCATGCGACTCGCGGCGTACGAACTGCTCGACCGTCCGCACGTGCCGGTCGCCGTCGTGATCGACGAAGCGGTCGAGCTCGCCAAGCGGTTCTCGACCGACGACAGCGGCCGCTTCGTCAACGGGCTGCTGGGCGCGATGGCCCGCGACCTCCGGTCGACCGACGACGCGTAGCGCCTCACGACGGCTGCCGGGTTTGGCAGAATGAGCGGGAGCGAGCGCGAGGGGCGTGCGGGTGGTCTACCGATTCGGGAACTGTGAGTTGGATCTGGCCCGTGTGGTGCTCCGCAGAGATGGGCGTGAGGTTCCGGTCGAACCGCAGGTCTTCGACCTGCTCCGGTGTCTGCTCGAACGCCGGGGCCAGGTCGTGCGCAAAGAGGAGCTCCTCGACGAGGTGTGGGGCGACCGCTTCGTGAGCGAGTCCGCCCTGACGACACGAATGAAGACCGCCCGCCGGGCCGTCGGCGACGACGGGAGCCGCCAGCGCGTCATCCGCACCGTGCACGGGAAGGGATACGAGTTCGTCGCCGAGGTCCGGGTCGTCGACGACCCGCGCACCCACGACGACGGCCACGATGGGGTGGCTCGGGTCGGGAACGGCCTGCCGGCTTCGTTGCAACGGCTCATCGGGAGAGAGGAGCTGCTCGCGAAGCTCGTCGAGGATCGAGCGACGAGTCGTCTGATCACCCTGGTCGGGCCGAGTGGGGTCGGGAAGACGTCGGTCGGGTTCGAGCTCGCTCGTCGGGTCGCGGACGAGTTCACCGACGGTGTCTTCGTCGTGGAGCTCGTCACCGTCGTCGATCAGGACGCATCGAACAGCGCGTTCGCGACGTCGCTCGACGTGAACACCCGCCAGCACACGTCGATCGAGGATGCGATCGTCGACATGTTGCGCCCCCGCCACGCGCTCCTCGTGCTCGACAACTGCGAGCATCTGGTCGAACCGGTGGCTGCGCTGGTCGATCGGATCCTGCGCTCGGCCCAGCGGGTGTCGATCGTGGCGACGAGTCGCGAGCCATTGGCGGTCACCGGTGAGCACGTGTGGACGGTCGAGCCGCTCGGCACGGCCGAACCGGACGACGTTCCGGCGAGCGAGCTGATGTCCGTCCCGGCCGTCGCCCTCTTCCTCGAGCGGGCCGAAGCGGCGGATCCGCGGTTCGAGCTCGACGCGGCCAACGCCCCTGCGGTGGTGGAGATCTGTCGGCGGTTGGACGGCATCCCGCTCGCCATCGAGCTCGCCGCGGCCCGCGCCAGCGCCATCGACGTCACCGAGATCGCGCGCCGACTCGACGAGCGCTTCCGGCTGCTGAAGGGCGTGCGTCGGGGTGCCGACCCACGACACCGGACGCTGTACGACGCGATCAGCTGGTCGTACGACCTCCTCGACGAGGACGAGCGGCGGTTGTTCGCGTCGCTCGCGGTGTTCGCCGGACCGTTCGATCTCGGTGCCGCCGAGTCGGTCTGCCGCGGCGACGACGTGCTCGATCTGCTGACACGACTCGCGCAACGCTCCATGCTCGCGGTCCGTCGGCCAGCGGGCGGTGGCACCCGCTTCGAGATGTTGGAGACCTTGCGGGAGTACGCCCGACGACGCTTGGACGACCAGCAGAGCGTCGAGCTGTTCGCCGTCCACGCCCGCCACTTCGCCTCCCTCGCAGGATCGGTCGAGCGCGATCTCCAGACACCGCAGGAAGGTGCCGCGGTCACCCGGGCGGATTCGTCGTTCGCCGACCTTCGTGCCGCCCGGCGGTTCGCGCTCCAGGTGGAGGACTTCGACACCGCCTTCGGCCTGATCGGCTCGATCCGGGAGTACGCGATGCGGGCGCTGCGCTACGAGGTGTTCGCGTGGGCCGACTCGGCGTCCCGCGTCGCCGGCGGTGCCGGCCATCCGCTCCATCCCGTGGTGACGGGGTTGAGCGCCTACGGCGCGTGGGTTCGGGGCGAGTTCGAGTCCGCGCTCTCGCTCGCCGCGTCGGCACGCGCGGCGGAGACAGCGCTCGACCAGGTCCCCTCCGGCCTCGTCGAGCGGGCGATGGCCAACGTGCTGTACGCGAGCGGCCAGATCGACGCCGCCCTTGCCGAGGGCGTCCGCCAGATCGAGCTCGCTGAATCGTCGGGGAACGGCTCCCGGATCGCGCATGCCTGCTACATGCACTCGGTCGCCTCGAGCTCCATCGGCGCGCCCGACGAGGCCGACCACTGGATGGATCGGGCCCGAGTGGCCGGTCGGCGGACCGCGAGCCCGACCGACCGAGCGTCGGCAGCCGTGGCCGCGGGGTTCGCCGCCCGCGACGACGCCGCTGCGCTCGACGCGTTCGCTGCGGCGGACCGGTTGGCTCGCTCGGCGGGCAACCGGTGGATGAGTGCGTTCGCGCTGACCGAGGCCAGCGGGCTGCTCGTCCACCAGGGCGATCTCGCGCGCGGCTGTGACGGTCTCGCCGAGACGGTCGACGTCTGGTACCGGGCCGGTGAGTGGGCCCAGCAGTGGTACACCCTGCAGCGATGTCTGATCGCGCTCGATCGCATCGGGCGGCCGGAGGTCGCAGCCGAGGTGCTCGGTGCGATCGAGGCACAGACCGAGTCGATCGCGCCCGAGCCGACGACCGAGAGCAGTGCCGACCCGCCATCGCTCTGGCCCACACTGGGTGGGCCACCGATCACCCCGACGCTCCGCGATCTCGCCTTCGAGACGCGTGACGCCCTCGTGTCGCAACTCGGTGCCGACCGGATCGAGGAGCATCGTGCCGCCGGCGCCGGTCTCCCCGTCGCGGCGCTCGTGGACCGGACGCGCAACGCCCTCCTCGGTCGGACCGTCGGGGGCTGACGTCAGCCCGCGCGGGTGATCCGAGCCGCGGGCGGGACCCGGCGGTCGAGGTGGGCGTGGAGGTGCCCCGCGAGCTCCGCGGCGTCCGGGCCGACCCCGTCGATGAAGCTGGACTTGCGACGGCGCAGGAACGGCAGCCCCAGCACGTAGAGGCCCGGGAGCGCGCCGGCCCCGCCGTCGTGCACGAGGCGCCCTCGCTGGTCGAACGCGGCGCGATCCAGCCATGGGAAGCTCGGTCGGTATCCGGTGGCCCAGATCACGGTCGCGAACCGGCCGAGGTCGAGCTCCGTGGGCACCGTTCCGACCGCGGTGGCGGGGGGTCTGGTCGCCTCGGTGAGCTCGGCGTCGAGGCCGTGCTCGAGCGCGAACTCGTCGATGCGGGCCAACAGCCGGTTCAGCTTCAGGTCCGCGTTGGCGACCAGATGGGCGAGCGCACCCGAGAACTGGGCGCGGGTGCCGGCGACGCGCATGAACCTGCCGACCACCTCGACCCCGGTGGCGATCAGCGTGTTCAGGTCCAGCGTCCGAGGGCGCGAGCTCCCGACGAGCTGCAACGAGGGGAGTCGACGGGCGCGATCGATGTCGTCGACCTCTTCGTAGCGTTCGTCGAGATGTCCGACGGCGTCCAGCCACCAGTGGATGTCGTGCCCGCGGTACCGGCGGGGAAGGCGGACGTGCTCCCCCACGGCGACGGTGACGTGGCGCCCGCTGCGTCGGAGCTCGTCGGCGATCTGGACCCCCGACGCCGATGCGCCGACGACGAGGACCTCACCGTCGGCGAGTTGGTCGGGATTGCGGTACTGGAGCGCAGTGAGCTGGTCGATCCGACCGGGCAGGTCGGCGGCGACCGCCGGACGGCGCGGTTCGCTCGACGCGCCGGTCGCTGCGACCACCGCGTCGCACGACCAGACGCCCGCATCGGTCGTCACCTCGAACCCGCTGCCTCGCAACCGGACCTCCTCGACGGTGACGTGGGTGCGGACCGGCGCGCCGAAGCTGCGCCCGTAGTCGTCGAGGAACGCGATCGTGTCGTCCTTGGTCATGAAGCCGTCCGGGTCGTCACCTCGGTAGCGGTAGCCGGGGAGACGACTCATCCAGTTGGGGGTGAGCAGGCGGAGCGAGTCCCAGCGCTCGGTGCGCCACGACTGGGCCACCTCCCCCCGGTCGAGCACGACATGGTCGATCGCCCGACCGGTGAGGTGGTGGCTCATCGCCAGCCCTGCCTGCCCAGCTCCGATGACCACGACAGGCGTACGCATGGCGTCGCTCCTCAGGTCACCTCGACGTGAATGGTCGTCGGGTTGGCGACGATGTCGAACACGGCCGAGCGCTTCTGTGACTGGGCGACGATCGCCTCGATGTCGGCCTTGGGAGCGTCGGCGTCGATGTCGTAGGTGACCTTGATGCCGTCGAAGCCGTTGCGGACGTCGCCGTCGATGCCCAGGATCCCCTGCAGGTCCATCCCACCCTCGATCGTCGCGGTGACGGATCGGAGTTGGACGCCCCGATTGGTCGCGACGGTCGCGACGCCGGCGGTCAGGCACGACGCGAGGGCGCCGAGCACGATCTCGGGCGGCGTCGGTCCGTTGTCCTGCGAGGCGAAGACCTCGGGATGATCGGCGTCGAGGACGAATTCCTGACGGTGAGTGTGCTCCTCGCCGAGTCCCGAGAAGCCGCTGACGGTGCTGCGGCTGTGGGTGCCGTTCACCCACTCGCAGCTCGCACGCCACTGGAACAGGGCCGCCTGCGGGGCGTCGGTCAGCGCCTGCCGAGCGCCCAGCAGGGCCTCGACGTTCACGCCGTTGTCCACGGTGGGGGTATCGGTGTCGGTCATGATCTTCCTCCTCGTCCGGCTCAACGCGTGAGCGGTGTGTTGTTCCCGACGCTCACTCTGGGTGATCGACGCCGACAAGTCGTGAAGGAGATCTGACAAGCGGCTGAAGCCCGATGTCAGATGATCTTCAGCCGATGTTCAGGACGTGCGGATCGATCGGGCCCGACGATGTGCACCATGAACACCAGCGCCGGGACCACCAGCACCGGGACGACCAGCGACGAGCGAGGCACCCACGACTGGCGGGAGGCCGGTGACGCATGGGGGCATTCGGCCAACGATTGGTCCTGCCTCTACGAGCACTACGCGCTCGACGTGATCGCCGCGATCTTCGGCCGGGTCGGCGTGGGGCCCGACATGACCCTCCTCGACATCGCCTGCGGATCCGGCCTCGCCGTCCGCCACGCGCACGCAATGGGTGCGACGGTGACGGGCATCGATGCAGCGACCGACCTCGTGGACATCGCCCGGGCCCGAACGCCCGATGCCGACCTCCGACTCGGATCCATGTTCGAACTGCCCTGGGACGCCGCCACGTTCGACGCCGTCGTGTCCATCAACGGGATCTGGGGTGGTTGCGAGTCCGCGGTCGACGAAGCGTTCCGGGTGCTCCGTACGGGCGGCAGGATCGGCATCAGCTTCTGGGGGAGCGGGCCCCCGATCGACATGCGCGAATGCTTCAAGGCATTCGCCCGCCACGCTCCCGAACCGCACTTCGGATCGATGAAGCGGCTCAACAACATCAGCGCACCCGGGGTCGCGGAGGAGATGCTCGGAGCGAGCGGCTTCGAGGTGGTCGAGCGGGGACAGCGGATCTCGACCATCGAGTGGCCCGACGCGGAGCTCGCGTGGCGAGCGCTGTCGAGCATCGGCCCGGCCGTACCTGCACTCCGGCACGGCGATCCGGGAGCCGTCAGACGTGACGTGCTCACCGCACTCGAGCCGTGCCGGGACGATCGCGGCATCTACCGGTTCCGCAACGACCACCGGTTCGTCATCGCCCGAAAGCCCTGAGGCGATCGGCGCGCCGACGGGACCGGTCAGCGGCCGATCCCGACTGCGGACCGACGCGACGCCGGGGGCGTCCCGCCGTAGGATCGCCGCCGTGGTCGCCGACAGGTCTCGTTGGCGTACCCGGATCGACTCGGGGATCGACCGGTTGCGCGATCGGCTCGCCGCGGTCCACCCGGCGGCGTGGACGACGCTGATCGGGGCGGTCCTGTTCGCCGTGGTGTTCGGATCGCTCGGTGTCCAACACCACCGCAACTTCGGGACGTGGGCGTTCGACATGGGCATCTACGACCAGGGCTTCTGGCTCGTGTCGCAGCGTGGCGGGGGGTTCGTCACGGTGCGCGGACTCGAGTTCTGGGGACACCACGTGAACCTGATCGCGTTCGCCTTCGCGCCGTTCTACTGGCTCGGTGCCGGGCCGTCGTTCCTGTACGTGGTCCAGGCGACGGTGCTCGGTGCCGGCGCGATCCCCACGTACCTGATCGCCCGCGACCGGTTCGCCAACCCGTGGATGGGGCTCGTGTTCGCCGTCGTCTTCTTGATGTACGCCCCGATCCAGTGGATCGCCTGGGCGAACTTCCATCCGGAGGCCCTGGTGATCACGCCGATGCTGTTCGCGTGGTGGTTCGCGATGCGCGGCCGGTGGGGCGCGTTCCTCGTCGCGACCGTGTTCGCACTGTCCACCCGCGAGGACGCCGCGCTGGCCGTGTTCGTCATGGGCGGCGTCCTGTGGTGGATGTTCCGGCGGGCGGGCCGGCACGGCCGTGACCAGCGCATGGCGATCATCACCTCGGTGCTCGGCGCCGCGTGGTACGTCCTCGCCACCCGGCTCGTCATCCCGGCGTTCAACGCGTGGGAGCAGCCGTTCTACGTCGAGTACTTCTTCGGGCACTACGGGTCGTCGGTGCCCGAGATCGTGCAGACGATGATCCGACGGCCCGACCGGGTCGTCAGCGACGCGACGCAGCCCGATCGGCTCCGCTTCTACCGCGACCTGTTCCTCCCGATGGGCGGGCTGCCGCTCGCGGGTCCGCTCCAACTGCTGATGGCGGTGCCGCAGATCATGGCCAGCGTGTTGGGCACGAGCCCGTACGCCCGCACGATCCGGTTCCAGTACACCTCGATGATGGTGGCCCCGATCACGATCGCGTCGATCCAGGGCGCGTGGTTGTTGTGGCGGTTCCGGTTCGTGCAGCGGTTCCTCGTGCCGTGGCTGTTCGTGTGCGCGTGGATCACGAACGTGGCGTGGTCGCCGTCACCGATCAGCGCCAACACGAGCGTCTGGGCACAGTCACTGCCGCGGCACGACGTGCTGCGCGAGGCGATCGACATGGTGCCCGACGACGTGTCGGTCGCGGCGACGTTCGCGGTCGTGCCCCACCTGTCGCACCGCGACGAGATCTACGACTGGCCCAACCCGTGGGTGCCGTCGTACTGGGGTGACACCACGAATCGAGGCCTGCCCGATCCGGAGACGGTCGAGTGGGTGGTGCTCGACACCCGCCACGTCGGCTCGGCCCAGCAGGACCTGCTCGAGACCCTCGTCGGCCCCGACGGGGAGTTCGAGGTCCTGCTCCGCGAGGAACAGGTGGTCGTCGGCCGGCGTCTGTCTCCACCGTGAGCGGAGGTCGACGATGGTGGTCAGTCCGTGCGGCGGGCCACGACGACGAGGTTCTTGCCGACGGGCGGTGGTCCGAAGGTGCGTTCGAGTCGGCGCCCGAGGCGGACCAGCACACGGTCGTACAGGGTCGCGCTCGAGCCGGAGAGCCGGCGGACGCCGAGCAGTCGGTAGGTGATCCAGTACGGCACGACCCCGAGCAGATCGAGGTGGTGGATCCGTTCGATCTGGAACCCCGCCGCGCGGACCAGGTCGGCGAGCTCGTCGCGCCGGTATCGGCGGTGGTGACCGGAGATCCGGTCGATCTCGCCGTACAGGCTCGGCATGGCCGGGACGCACAGGCCGAGCACGCCACCCGGTCGGAGCAGGGTACGGGCGATCTCGAGCTCCGCCGCGTCGTCGGCGATGTGTTCCAGCACGTTCACGTAGAGGGCGGTGTCGTAGGCCGCGACGTTGGCGTCCGTCCGCCGCCAGTCGGCGGAGGCGCGCTGGTGCGGTGCGATCGTCGGGTGACGGGCCGTGTTCTGGACGAGCTGCGGGTACACGTTCGGCGCCGGCTCGAGGGCGGTGAGCCGGGCGGAGGGGTGCCGCTCGGCGATCCGCATGGAGATGGTGCCCAGCCCGGCGCCCACGTCGAGCACGTCGCCGTCGAGATGGGGTTCGAACTGGTCGACGATCCAGTCGGCGAAGTTCCGCGCCCCCGCCAGCGCCGTCAGCTCGGCGAGCGCGCCGAACTCCGGGTACGACGACTCGCCGCTGGTCGCGGTCGTCAACCCGACCGTGGCCCGCGGACGAGGCGGCCGGGGAGCTCGCCGGTGAACTCGTCGTGGTCGACGGTCCGGACCCCGCGAACGTACGTGGCGACGTATCCGGACGCCCGTTGAACGAGCCGTCGGGCGCCACCGGGGAGATCGTGGACCATCCGCGGCGGCGTGAAGGTGAGCCCGTCGAGGTCGATCACGTTGACGTCGGCCCGCATGCCCGGTGCGAGGAGCCCGCGGTCCCCGAGGCCGTACAGCTCGGCGGTCTGGCGGGTCTGGCGGTGCACGACGAGCTCGAGCGGGAGCTTCGGGCCGCGGTGACGGTCGCGGGTCCAGTGGGTGAGCATGAACGTCGGGGTCCCACCGTCGCAGATCACGCCACAGTGCGCGCCCGCGTCCGCGAGCCCCATCCGCGTGCCCGGGTGCAGGTGGGCCTCGTACGTGAACGACAGGTCCCCGTAGGCGTAGTTGAAGAACGGGGTGAGGATCATCCCGTTGCCGTCGTGGGCGCACAGCTGGTCGAGCACGAGCTCCATCGGGCGGCGACCGGTGGCACGGGCCGTGGCGGCGATCGACGCCGACTCCTCGGGCTCGTAGTCGATGTCGCCGTCGGCCACCGCCCACCACTGGTGGAGGTTGCCGAGGACGAAGTTGGCGAACAACCCGCCGTCGTCGGGGACCTCGTCGGCGAACCGGCGGCGCAGCTCGGGGTCCTGCAGCCGCCGCACGCGCTCGGCCAGGGGCAGGTCGGCGATCGACGCGTACGCCGGGTGGAACGCGAGCGGGTTCATGCTGCCCTCGAGGCACATCAGCAGACCGACCGCCCGCCCCGCCACCTGGGCGACGACGGGGACGCCGGCGGCACGCGCCTCGTCGAGGCGGGCCAGGGCGTCGCGCCAGACCTCGGGCTCGCGGTGCGACTGGTTGAGGTTGACGCTGACGGTGCGGCCCGTGCGCCGGGCCAGCTCGAACATCCACGGCCACTCGTCGACCGGCATGCGCTCGTGGTCGGGCGCGAACTGGAACACGCCGTGACCGACGGATGCCATCGCGTCGGCGATGCCGAGCAGCTCGTCGGCATCGGCATGCGTGCCCGGCACGAGCTCGCCCGACTTCGACCGGTGGAGCGGGGTGCGCGACGTCGAGAAGCCGAGCGCCCCGGCCCGCAGCCCGTCGGCGACGATCGCGCCCATGGCGGCGATGTCGTCCGCGGTGGCCGGCTCGTTGGCCGCACCACGATCGCCCATCACGTAGCCACGTACGGGGCCGTGGGCGACCTGGGCGCCGATGTCGAGGGCGTACGGGCGTGCGTCGAGCGCGTCGAGGAACTCCTCGAAGCTCTCCCACTGCCACGTGATCCCCTCGGTCATCGCCGAGCCGGGGATGTCCTCGACGCCCTCCATCAGCTCGATCAGCCACTCGTGCCGGTCGGGGGCGGCGGGCGCGAAGCCGACACCGCAGTTCCCCATGACGGCCGTGGTGACCCCGTGCCACGACGACGGGGTGAGGTACGGGTCCCACGACGCCTGGGCGTCGTAGTGGGTGTGCACGTCGACCCAGCCCGGGGTGACCAGCAGCCCGCCCGCGTCGATCTCGTGGCGACCGCGAGCGACGCTCCCCGGCGCCGCGACGGCGGCGATCCGGTCACCGTCGACGGCGACGTCGGCGTGCCGCCCCGCTGCGCCCGAGCCGTCGACCACGTACCCGCCCCGGATCACGATGTCGTGCATGGTCGACACGGTACCGAACGCACGCTGGGCGCGGCTCGGTAACGTCCGGCCCGTGGCGACGACGTGGGCGTTCGGGTACGGATCGCTGGTCAGTCCCGCGTCGCTCGGAGCGACGTTGGGGCGGCCGGTCGTGCCGGGGGAGGGGTGGGCCGAGGCCGTGCTCCACGGCTACGGACGCCGGTGGAACTACGGGATCGGCCACCACCGCGGCCGGTGGACCGATGCCGACGGCACCGAGCGAACGGTCACGATCGTCGCCCTCGGCCTGGTGGCCGCCGAGCGCGAGTCGGCCAACGGCGTGGTCGTCGCCGTGGACGACGCGGAGCTCGCCCGACTCGACCATCGCGAACGGCACTACGACCGCGTCGACGTGACGGGTCTCGTCGACGTCGTGGGCGCCGGCCCGTCGTCGACGCACGGCGAACGGATCGTCACCTACGTGCCGCGGCGCTCCGCGATCGAGCGCTACGAGTCGGCACGCGACGCGGGGGCGGCGGCGATCGAGCAGCGCTACTGGGATCTCGTCGAGGGGGCCTTCGTCGCGCTCGGCCCCGACCGACTCAAGCGGTACCGCCGGACGACGTCACCCCCGGACGTCCCGGTGCTCCCCGTGGTCCGCGAACCGCGATGACGCACGAACGGTGAGCCCCGCGACGACCTCCGCCGAGTCTCCTTCTAGTGTCGGCTCACATGTTCCGCCACCGAGGCCTGCACGCCCTCGTCGCTGCTGCTGCGGTGGTGGTCACGCCCTTGGTGGTCGCGTGCGGTGACGATGACGTCGCCGACCCGCCGGCTGCGACCGACACCGAGCCCGACGCCCCATCGGAACCCGAGCCCGAGACCCCGCCGGAACCCGAACCGGAACCCGAGCCCGAGACCCCGCCGGAACCGGAACCCGAACCGGAACCCGAGCCCGATCCGGAGACGGCGGAGCCCGCGGACCCGAACGCTCGCGAGACCTTCTGCACCGCGTGGGCGAACTTCGTGACCGTGAGCTTCGCGGGCGCCCTCACCGATCCCGACGACCCGACGGTGGGCGAACTGGTCGTGTTGGCGTCGATGCCGACGCTGCAACCGCAGTGGGAGGCCGCGACCGAGGCCGCGCCGGCCGCCGGCGCGTCGGAGGAGCTCGCCGGCATCACGGCCTCCGCGGCCGAGGTGTTCTCCCGAGCTGCGAGCGCCGTCGCCGTGGCCGACGTCGACCCCGACGCGCTCGCCCTGCTCGGCGCGGTCGGCGACCCCGAGTCGGCGCTCGCCGACGAGCTCGATCGCGAGGGCATCGAGCACGCTCTCGACGACGACCTGCTCGTCGGGCTCGGCGCGATCGATTTCGACGTCGACGCGGAGCTCGTCGGGATCCCGGAACCCGACGACGAGCTGATCGAGCTCTGCCCGGGGATCACGGAGGTGTTCGGGCCCCAGGAGTGACGACGGGCCCACACGACCCGTCGCTCCGGCAGGCAAACGTTCGTTCGTAGCTACACTGTCGAGATGACCGACGCCGCGACCCGGGCCGACGCCGACCGTGACGACGCCGGGCGCGACGGCGCCGGGCGCGACGAGGTGTTCCGGGTGGTGGCCGACTACGAGCCCGCCGGCGACCAGCCGACGGCCATCCGGTCGCTCGCCGAGGGCATCGACGCGGGGGAGCGGTTCCAGACCCTGCTCGGGATCACCGGGTCGGGCAAGTCGGCCACGATCGCGTGGACGATCGAGCAGGTGCAACGCCCGACGTTGATCCTCGCCCCCAACAAGAGTCTCGCCGCCCAGCTCGCCCAGGAGATGCGCGAGTTCTTCCCGGACAACCGCGTCGAGTACTTCGTCAGCTACTACGACTACTACCAGCCCGAGGCGTACATCCCGTCGAGCGACACCTACATCGAGAAGGACAGCTCGATCAACGACGAGATCGACCGGCTCCGGCACTCGGCCACCGCCGCCCTGCTGACCCGGCGCGACGTGATCGTGGTGGCGTCCGTGAGCTGCATCTACGGCATGGGCAACCCCGAGGAGTACAAGGGCCAGCTGCTCGACCTCAACGTCGGTGTCGACTACGACATGCGGGCGATCCTGCGTCGACTCGTCGACCTGCAGTACGACCGCAACGACATGACCCTCGGCCGCGGCAAGTTCCGCGTCCGCGGCGACACGATCGAGGTCCACCCGGCCTACGAGGAGTCCGTGCTGCGCATCGAGATGTTCGGCGACACCGTCGACCGGTTGACCCGGCTCGACCCGTTGACCGGCGAGACGCTCGAGGAGCTGGCCCGCACGATGGTGTTCCCGGCGACGCACTACGTCGCCGGCGACGAGCGCATGCGGGTGGCGATGGGCAAGATCGAGCGCGAACTCCAGGAGCGGCTCGCCGAGCTCGAGGAGCAGGGCAAGCTGCTCGAGGCCCAGCGGTTGCGGATGCGCACCCAGTACGACCTCGAGATGATGTCGGAGGTCGGCTACTGCAACGGCATCGAGAACTACTCGATGCACATCGACGGCCGCGACTTCGGCGACCCGCCGTTCACCCTGCTCGACTACTTCCCCGACGACTACCTGCTGGTGATCGACGAGAGCCACGTCGCGGTGCCGCAGCTGCACGGCCAGTTCGCCGGCGACCGCAGCCGCAAGGACGTGCTCGTCGAGCACGGGTTCCGGCTGCCGTCCGCGCGCGACAACCGGCC
>SKSP01000118.1 GCA_007122945.1 Ilumatobacteraceae bacterium
CACGACGATCGCCGTGGCGCCCTCGTCGAGGGCCCGGGCGAGCCCGTCGGCGAGACCCTGGCGCACGTGCCAGCTCAGCGCGTTCACGGGCGGGTTGTCGACGATCACGAGGGCGACGTCGCCCTCGCGCTCGAGGCGGACGGACTCGGTCACGGCGGTCATCGCCCCAGTCAAGCAGTCGGGACCTTGGTCCCCCCGACTGCACACCTCCGGCCCTCGCGTCGCCCGCCGCGGATCGGCACCATGCACACAACGATTCGTGAACGGATTCACGAACGGTCCCGAAGGAGGGGCATTCGACATGAGCAATCGTCTCACCAAGTTGGGCGCCGTGGTGGCCGTCGCCGGCCTCGGCTTCCTGGCGGCCGGAGGGGTCGCGTACTCCAAGGTGCAGGAGGGCTACGGCTCGCTCCAGGCCTTCAGCGAGGCCCAGAACGTCCACCTGACCTACAACGAGGACGGCCAGCTGATCGACCGCGGGACCACGGAGGGTGCGGACGCGATCATGGCGTTGCTGACCGAGGAGTGGCAGTACCCCGTGGTGGAGAGCGACCTCGACCCCAACGACACCCTGGTGAACACCGCCAGCGAGTACATGTTCCAGATGGCGACGATCGTGTACCACGTCATGCAGGGCACGCACACCGTCGTCCTCGACGAGGCCGTCGAGTACGACGGTGAGGTCTTCGCCGCCGGCCCGCACGAGGTCTTCGTCGACGGTCGCTACTGGACCGACTTCGACCGGGCGCACCCGCTCGAGGGCCCCGTCCGTGAGATGGCGTGGAGCGGGACCGTGCACGGTCTGGTCGGTGAGCTCGGTGTCGGCACCGTGACCCACTCGGCGTTGCAGCTCGGCCTGGCGATGGCCGCACTGTTCGCCGGCCTCGGTCTGATGTTCGTGCTGATCGGTGGCGGGATGATCTGGGTCGCCCGGGGTGACCGCCGGGGGGTCGTCCCCGACACCGTCCCCGAGTCGTTCCTGACCGAGACCATCGAGGAGCCGGCCGCCGCCCGCTGACCAGCTCCTCCGGACCTCCCCGACGGGGCCCCTCCGATCCTCGGAGGGGCCCCGTCCGCGCGGTGGTTTGGCACGTCGTCGCAGGGGGTACCGACGAGCGGTGCCCGACGTGTCCGCTCCTCCTGGTCCCGCCGTCGTGGCGTGCGACCTCACCAAGGAGTTCGACGGCCGTGCGGTCGTCCGCGACCTCGATCTGGCGATCGAGGACGGCGCCATCGTCGGGCTGATCGGGCCGAGCGGGTGTGGCAAGACGACCACGGTCCGGCTGCTCGCCGGCCTGCTGAGCCCCTCGGCGGGAACGGCGTCGGTGTTCGGCCGGTCGGCCACGGAGTTGAGTGGCGCGGAACGGGCCGAGATCGGCTACCTGCCGCAGACGCCGGCGTTGTTCCCCGACCTGTCGGTGCGCGAGAACCTCTCGTTCCACGCCTCGATGTACGGGCTCCCACTGCGCCGCAAGCGTCACCTCCGCCGATTGCTCGACTGGGTCGAGCTGACCGACGACCGGCGCAAGCGGGTGCGCGACATCTCCGGCGGCATGCAGCGCCGGTTGGCGCTCGCCGCCACGCTCGTCCACGGACCGCGCCTGCTGTTCCTCGACGAACCGACCGCCGGCATCGACCCGATCCTGCGCGACAAGTTCTGGCAGGAGTTCCGGACGATGAGCGCCTCGGGGCGAACGTTGGTGATCACGACGCAGTACGTCGGCGAGGCGTCGTACTGCGACCTCGTCGGGCTGCTGTCCGACGGCGAGTTGCTGATGTTCGACACCCCCGACAACCTGCGGCGGGCGGCCTTCGACGGGGAGGTCATCGACGTCACGCTCCGGCGGCCACCGTCGGACACCGAGATCGAGCGGCTCGCCGCGCTGCCGTTCGTGATCGGATCGATCGAACGCGAGCGCCACGACGTGCTGCGGATCGTCGTGTCCGACGCCGACGCGGCGCTGGAGCTGATCAGCTCGGCGCTGGAGGAGGTCGGTCTCGACGTCGTCGAGGCCGCCGAGCACCAGGTGGACTACGACGAAGCGTTCGTGCGCGTGGTCGAGCGCCACCGCGGCGCGTCGACCGCGGGTGGCGACGGTGTCGCCGACGGTGCGACGGACGGCGCGGTGGCCGGTCGGCGGGAGGAACGATGAACCGGCCCGACGGCGACGCCCTGCGGCCGACGCGGCTCGGCGCACCGGTGGTGCGGACGTGGGCGTTCGTCCGCAAGGAGCTCGCCGAGCTCGTCCGCCAGCCACGCATGCTCGCGTTGCTGATCCTCGGACCCTTCATGCTCCTGGTGCTGTTCGGCGCCGGGTACTCCCAGAGCGACCTCGTGCTCCGGGCGATGTTCGTCGGCCCACCGGGCTCGATCTACGAAGACGTCCTCGCGACCTACGAGGAGGACCTCGACGACTTCATCGTGACGAAGGGCTTCGTGGACTCCGAGCTGGTCGCCACCAAGGCGCTCTACGACGGCGTCGTCGACGTGGTCGTGGTGTTCCCGGAGGACCCGGTCGACACCGTGCTGTCCGGCGAGCGGGCCGAGATCCGGGTGATCCACGACGAGATCGATCCGCTCCAGCAGACGGCCATCTGGGTGGCCACCAAGCTGGCCGTGCAGGAGGTCAACGCCAACGTGCTGTCGGCACTGACCGGCGAGGCGCAGGACCAGCTGGCGCCGGCCGGCGACATGGTCGCCGCGTTGGCCGACCGCGCGGCGGAGCTGGAGGCGTCCGGCACGACGGCGGACGCCTCGGAGGTGGCCGGGCGCGTCGACCGCGACCTCGCCGAGCTCGCGACGGTGCTCGACGGCTCCGCCATGGTGCTCGCCCGGTTGGAGTCGGTCGACGTCGACCTGGAGGGGCTCGACGACGCGCGTTCGTCGTTGCGGGACATCCGGACCGGCATGCCGAGCGAGGACCTGTCGCCGGAGGAGTACGCCGCGCTCGCCGCCGACCTGCGCGAGTTCGCCGACCGGTTCGCCGACGTCACCACGCTCGACCCGATGGTGCTCACCCGACCGTTCGAGAGCACGACGGAGAGCATCCTGCCGATCCGGGTCGACCCGGGCGACTACTTCGCTCCCTCCTCGATCGCGCTGCTCCTGCAACACCTGGCGGTCACGTTCGCGGCCCTGTCGCTCGTCCGCGACCGGTCGACCGGGCTCTTCGAGCTCCTGCGGATCAGCCCGCTGTCCCCCTGGGAGATCGTGAGCGGCAAGTGCGTCGCCTTCTTGCTCATGGGCGGTGGGGTGGCGGCGGTGTTGCTCGCCGCCAGCACCTGGGTGCTCGGTGTGCCGATGGCGGGTTCGGTCGGGTGGCTCGCGCTGGCGGTCGCGCTGGTCCTGCTCGCGTCGCTCGCACTCGGGATGGCACTCTCGATGCTGTCGGGCAGCGAGAGCCAGGCGGTGCAGTACGCGATGCTCAGCCTGCTCGCCGGCTTGTTCTTCAGCGGGTTCGTGCTCAGCATCGACGATCTCGTGCCCCCGGTGCGGACCATCTCGTTCCTGCTCCCGGTCACCTACGGCATCCGGGCCCTCCAGGACGTGATGTTCCGCGGGATCGGCCCCGACCTGATCGACCTGGCGGGTCTGGCCGGGCTCTCGCTCGTCTACGGCACCGTCGCCGTGGTCGCACTCCGCGGCAAGCTGAGGATCGCATGAGCGAACACGGCACTCCGCCCCGGGGTCCTGCCGGCCGGATGGTGGTCGGCCGGATGGTGATCGGCAGGGAGCTGGTCGGCAAGGTGATGGTCGGCATCTCCGTCCTCGGTCTCGTGGCGTCCATCGTCGCGGCGGTCGTGGCGTGGCAGGTGATCGGCCAGTTGGGACGCAGCGTCGACGAGAGCCTCGCCGTCGGGGTCGACGCCCTCGCCACGGTGGAGCTGACCCTCGACGTCGCCGACGACGTCGTCACCGCGGTCGACGACGGGCTCGGATCGGTCGGCGCCACCCTCGACGCGGTGGCAGACCTCGTGGACGAGGTCGTCGTCGTCAGCGGCACCACCGCCGAGCTGGCCGCCGACGTCGGCCCGGCGATCGCGCGCATCGACGACGCGCTGGGAACCCTCGAAGGTGTGACCGGCACGGTCGACCGCGTCCTGCGGCAGCTCTCGGGCATCCCCTTCGGCCCGTCCTACGACCCCGAGGTCCCGCTCGACGAGACGATCGCGGCGATCCGCGACGACCTCGCACCGCTCGCCGACAGCCTGCTCGAGGCCGGCTCCGACCTGGAGGGCTTCGTCGCCGGCTCCGCCGTGCTGCGGGCCGAACTGGACGCCCTGAACGACGACGTCGCGAGGGTCCGGTCGTCGCTCGCCGGGAGCGGCGAGCTGATCGAGTCCTACCGGCGGAGCGCCGGCGACGCGCTCGTGGTGTCGGCCCGCTCGCGCGACGATCTCGACGCGGACGTGCTCCGAGCGCGCGTGCTCGTGGTCGCGCTCGCCGCGACCTTCGCCGCCGGTCAGATCGTGCCGGCGTGGCTCGGTCGGGAGCTCATCGCCGGTCGGTCGTGACGGGTCGATCTCCGCTCGTCGTCGCCGAGCGCAGGCGTTCGTGCAGACGTGAGCGCAGCTCCTCGGGCACGAGCTCGGCGTCCCACTCGCGCTGGCGCCGACGGTGCACGACCACGGCGCCACCGACACCGGCCACTCCGAGGATCCCGGCGAGGCCCACCCACTTCCAGAGACGCATGGTCACTACGGTAGGGCGTCGTGCCCGCCACGATCCCGCTCCACGAGGCGGCCGCCCTCACCCGCAGCGGTGACCTGTGGCTGTTCACCGGCTCGAAGCTCGCCGATCGCGCCATCCGGGCCGCCACCAACAGCCCCGTCAACCACGTCGCCATGGCGCTGGCCATCGACGACCTCCCGCCGCTGCTGTGGCACAGCGAGCTCAGCACGTCGCTCCCCGACGTGTGGGCCGGCGAGCCGCGGCGCGGGGCGCAGCTGCACCGCCTCGTCGACGCCGTCGAGCGGTGGGTGAACCGCTACGGCCAGCGGGCGTACTTCCGTCAGCTCGAACCGGAGGCGAGCGCGGCGATGGAGAACGCTGCGCTCGCGGTCGTGGAGGAGTTCGGCGGCCGCCGCTTCCCGAACCCGCGGGGGCTCGCCCGCCACTGGTTGCGCGGGCGGGTGCGACGCTCCGTGTCGCTCGAGGACGTGTACTGCGCCGAGCTGGTCGCGGTCACCTACCAGCGGATGGGCATGCTCGACGACCGTCGCCCGGTGAACTGGTACGACCCGGGTCGCTTCTGGAGCGGCGACCGGTTGCGGCTCCTCGACGGCGCCGAGCTCGGACCGGAGATGGCCGTCGAGGTCCCGGCGTGACGTGACTCAGCGATCCGTCTGCCGGAACCGGCCGATTCTGGTCGATCGGCGCGGACGGTTCGGGGCGGGCGTCGATCACCGCCCGCCGGAGCCACTGGAGCGTCGAGCTCTGGCATCGCTGGGTCGCCACACCGCCGGTGGTGGTCCGTCAACCGGACGTCGCGCTCGCGAGCTGAGGCGACCGCCGCCGCGGGTCGGTCGGTTCCGTGGTACGACTGGGGGTCCGATCGACCCGGGGAGACGCCGTGACGCCCAAGGAGCTGTCGCTGTTCAGCGACAAGGAACAGACCGTGTTGGTGGCGACCGAGCCCGACCGCCTGAAGGCGATGAGCGAGGACGAGCTCGACGACCTGTTGATGCTCGTCCGTCGGGCCCGCAACAAGTACTCGAAGCTGCACCGCCGCCAGTCGTCGGCGAGCATCGACGCGTCGGGGAAGCGGTACGCGGCGACCACCTCGAACGAGCGGACGCTCCGGAAGGCCGAGATCTTCGAGGACGCCCTGGCACGCGTCACCCGCGCCCTCAGCGCCGCTGCTCGGGCCTCGCGCGACGAGCTCAAGCGCGAGCGTCTCGCCGTGGCGCGCGGCACCGCCGCGACGCCCGGTGAGCCGAC
>SKSP01000240.1 GCA_007122945.1 Ilumatobacteraceae bacterium
CACGAGATCCAGATCCGCTCGCGGAAGTAGTCGCTCGGCTTGTGCTCCAGCGGCACCTTCTCGCCGATGAACGTGTGGCCGTAGACGGCGTCGATGCGGTCGAGCCAGTAGCCGATCCACCCGCCGCCCGACTCCAGCACGAGCACCTTCAGGCACGGGAACAGGTCGAACACGCCGTAGTCGAACAGCGTCGTGAACTGGTGCCGCACGCCGTCGGACGCCGTGACCGACGCCAGCAGTCGGAGCTGCTTGACGTTCTCCCACGACCCCATCCGGGTGCCCTTGGTCCACTGCGGTTCGAACGTCGGGTGGATCGCGAACGGCACGTCGAGGTCCTGGGCCGCCGCGAACACGACGTGGTTGTCGGGATGGCCGAGCGGGCGGCCGTCGTGGGTGAACGGTGCGACGTAGGCGCCCTTGGCGCCCTCGCCGACGGCCCGCTCGAGCTCGCGCGCCGCGGCCGCCGGGTCGGACAACGACAGGTGGGCGGTCGGGACGAGGCGCGGGCTGTCCGCGCAGAACTCGCAGATCCACCGGTTGTACGCCTTGGTGTAGGCCTGCGACAGCTCCGGGTCCTCCAACTCGGCCTCCCAGAGCAACCCGACGGTCGTGTAGAGGATCACCGCGTCGAGGCGTTCGGCGTCGAGCAGCTCCAGCCGCTCCGTGGGATCCATCGCCCCGTACGGCGTCTCGGCCAGATAGGTGCGAGCGGGGTCGAACTGGATGTCGCGCAGGTCGGGCGCGCCCATCGCCCCGAGCGTCGAGGGGAACCCGCGCCGGCTCATCGTCGATCGCTGCCCGCCGATCTCGAGCTCCTCCAGTCCGTTCTCGTCGGTGACGATCCGCAGCGCCCGGTCGCGGTGGGCGGGGTCGATGTAGTTCTCCCACAGGTCGGGCGGTTCGAGGACGTGGCCGTCCGCATCGACGGCGCCCTCGTGGGCGATCGGATGGGTGGCGTGCATCGGCTTCGGCATGGTCTCGTCCCCTCGGAGCGACACGTCGGGTCGTTGGTCGGCCCCTGCCGGCATCTTGCCCGTTGGGCCCACTCCGAACAGAGCCGGGCGCGCCGCGGATAGTGTTCCGTCCCGAACCCCATGTCCAGACCCTTGGCGATCGAGACGGCACCGCGGTGACTGCCCTGGGCATCCTCGCCGTGGTCGGTCTGATCGCCGCCAACGGGTACTTCGTGGCCGCCGAGTTCTCCTTCGTCGCGGCCCGCCGGTCGAAGTTCGCCGAGCTCGCCGAGCGAGGGGACCGACGCTCGGGTCGCGCCGTGCAGGTCCACCAGCGCCTGAGCTTCATGCTCTCGGGTGCCCAGCTCGGCATCACGGTCACATCGCTGATCGTCGGCTTCATCGCCCAGCCGACCGTCGGCGCCGCGCTCGAACCGGTCGTGTCGCGACTCGGCGTGCCCGAGGGCGCGACGTTCGGGGTGTCGCTGACGGTGGCGTTCATCCTCGCCACGATCACCCAGATGGTGTTCGGTGAGCTGGCGCCGAAGAACCTGGCGATCGCCAAGCCCGAGCCGGTGGCCCGGGCGCTCGCCCCCTCGACGTGGTGGTTCATGCGCCTCGCCGGACCGTTCATCACGTTCTTCGACGGCTCCGCCAACCGGTTGCTGCGGACGTTGCGGATCGAACCGGTGCAGGAGTTGCACGGCGCCGTGTCGACCCGGGAGCTCGACATCATCGTCGACAGCTCGGCCGAGACCGGTCACCTCTCGCCTCAGCAGGCGGCGCTGCTCGCCCGCGCCATCGACTTCAGCGAGCTCGAGGCGTCCGACGCGATGGTGCCCTGGAACCGCACGACCACGATCGACGCGTCCGCGACGGCGACGGCGCTCCGCGACCTGATCGCCTCGGCGCACTCCCGCTTCCCGGTGCTCGACGACGACGGCTCGATCCGCGGCATCGTCCACGCCAAGGACCTCCTCGGGGTACCGCTCGACCAGTACGACGAGGTCGCCGTCGCCTCGCTCGCCCACGACGTGTTCGTCGTGCCCGAGGCCGCCGGCCTGCGAACGGTGCTGCGGGAGCTGCGCGAGCACGCCACCGAGATGGCGGTCGTCGTCGACGAGTACGGCGGCCCGGCCGGCGTCGTCACGCTCGAGGACGTCGTCGAGGAGCTCGTCGGCGACATCGCGGACGAGTACGACTTCCCCGACGAGGAGCAGCCGGTCGAGATCGGCGACGGGTCGTGGCGGGTACCGGCCGGATGGCGGGTCGACGAGATCGAGCGGGTGACCGGGTTCCGCCTGCCCGACGGCGAGTACGACACCGTCGCCGGGCTCGTGCTCGAACGTCTCGAACGGATCCCCGAGGTCGGCGACACCGTGGTGGTCGACAGCGTCGAGATCGAGGTGCTCGCGCTGGAGGAGTGGGCGATCACCCAGCTCGGACTGCAGCGGGCACCCGCCGAGCAGGAACCGGCCGAGGACGAGCCGGCCGAGGACGAGCCGGCCGAGGACGAACCGGCCGAGGACGAGCCGGCCGAGGGCGAACCGGCCGAGGATCAACCCGTCGAGGCGGACGGGGCCACGGCCGACGGAGGGCCCGACGAGCACGGACCGGACGACGGCGCTTCGCCCGGCCGCGAGGGCGCGTCACCGTGAGCACCTGGACCGCGCTCGCCGTCGCCGTCGTCCTGCTCGGCCTCAACGGGTTCTTCGTCGCCGCCGAGTTCGCGTTGCTGGCCGCGCGTCGGTCGCGCATCGAGCAACTGGAGGCCGAGGGCGACCGCCGCGCCAAGCACGCCCTGGCCGGCCTGCGCGAGCTGACCGTGATGCTCGCCGGCGCCCAGCTCGGCATCACGATGTGCTCGCTCGGTCTCGGTGCCGTCGCCGAACCCGCGGTCGCGAGCGTGATCGAGGGGGTGCTCGACGACGCCGTCGAGCTGCCGTCCGGCGTCAGCCACGCGATCGCGTTCGTGATCGCGCTGTCGATCGTCGTGTTCCTCCACATGGTGGTCGGCGAGATGGCACCGAAGTCGTGGGCGATCTCGCACCCCGAGCAGTCGTCGCTGCGGCTCGCCCGGGCGTTCCGGTTGTTCGTGTTCGTGTTCCGCCCCGTCATCACCTTGTTGAACGGGTTCGCCAACGCCGTCGTGCGGATGGTCGGGGTCCAGCCACAGGACGAACGGGCGATGGCACACTCGCCGGCCGACCTGTTGTTCCTGCTCGACGAGTCGCACGGCCACGGCGACATCGAGGCCGACCAACACGAGCTGTTCACCCGGTCGCTCGAGATGTCGGGCCGCGTCGCGGCCGACGCGATGACGCTGCGGCGCGACATCGTCGCCGTCGGTCCCGACGTCAGCGCGGAGGAGGTCGCCGCGATCGCCCACTCGACCGGGCGCACCCGCGTCGTCGTGCACGAGGGCGACCTCGACCACGTGCACGGGTTCGTCCATGCCAAGGACATCCTCCTGCTCGACCGCGACGAGCGGGCGACCGCGACGTCGATGTCGCTGGCCCGGCCAGCGATGGTGACGCCCGACGGGCACCTGCTCGAGGACCTCCTGCTCGAGATGCGGACCCAGGGCCAGCACCTCGCCGTCGTCGTCGACGAGCTCGGCATGGTGGTCGGCCTCGTCACGCTCGAGGACGTCATCGAGGAGCTCATCGGGGACTTCGACGACGAGACCGACCGCCGCGTGGGCGACTGCCGCCAGCTCCCCGACGGGGCGTTCGTGATGGGTGGGACGACGCGGCCCGACGAGTTCGAGATGTGCACCGGCGTCGAACTGCCCGACGGCGACTGGCACACCGTGGCGGGATACGTCATCGACGCCGCCGACGAGATCCCGTCGGTGGGCGATGTGATCGAGACCGACGTCGCCTCGTTCGAGGTCGCCGCGATGGACGGCTACGCGATCGACGAGCTCGTCGTGCGCGTGCGGACCCACGACACGTCCTCCTGAGTCGGTGGCCCGGTCGCCCCGGTCCGCTCGAATGGCGGGTCACCGGACCGACCGGTACCGTCCTCGGTCGAGGGAGGTCGACATGAAGGACATCGGACACGACATCTTGCCGCTCGCCGAGGCCCTGCAGCAGCCGTGCCCGCACCGCGACATGGACCTCGCGCTCGAGCCCATGGACAACCTGCGCACGACCCCGGGCGGCCCGCACGGGCAACCCCTCACGTTCTCGGCGTCGTGGAGCCTCCAGGATCGTCCGCGCCGGATCGCCCTGCTCGTGGACGACTGCCAGGAGGAGTACCGGCCCTACGCCGGCGACATCCTCCCGAACGTGACCGCGCTGGTCGAGGCGTTCCGCTCCGCGGGGTCGGCGAGCGACGGCGTCTGCATCGCCTGGAGTGCGTGGAGCCGTGCGTTCGACGACGGCATCTCCAACGCCATGGACCGCTGGTACGGCCCGCGGGGACTGCGCCCGGACGAGCCGGAGAACGCCGCCTACGTCTTCACCGGTTCGGCGGGCATCCGACCGCTGGCCGAGATCGCCCCGACCGCCGACGAGGTGGCCGACGGATGGTTCTACCTCGGCGAGCACCTCGACATGTTCTGGACCTTCGACGACGACGGTGCCTCGTACCTCGACACCAAGCTCACGGCACTCGACATCGACACGATCGTGGTCGTCGGCCTGTGGACGGACGAGTGCGTCCTCAGCACCGCCTACGCGGGCAACTCGCGCGGGTACGACGTCGTCGTGGTCGGCGACGCGGTCGCGACCGCGACTGCGAATCAGCAGACGGCGCTCACGGTCGCCGACAGCACGGTCGCCAAGGTGCTGTCGACCGCGGACGTGCTCTGCTACATGGAGCGCGACTTCGTCACCGGGGAACGGGGCGCCGTCAAGGGCACCCATCACCCCGACGGGCGCAAGGCTGGCTGACCGGCCGCCTCGTCACGACCCGTCACCCCGATCGCCGCCCCCGTACCATCGCCGCATGGGGACCGGGGAGACCGTGCGCACGTTCTGTCGGATCTGCGAGCCGCTGTGCGGGCTCGTCGCCCACGTCGAGAACGTCGAACACGGCGACGACGGCGACGGCGCCGATGGCGGGGCGGGCGGTGGCCGCGGGCGGCGGCTCGTCAAGTTGACACCCGACCGCGACCATCCCGTCACCCAGGGGTTCGCCTGCCACAAGGGCCTCGCCGGGATCGACGTGCACCACGACCCCGACCGGCTCGACCGCCCGATGATCCGTTCGGCCGACGGCGCCTGGCGCGACGTCGACTGGGACACCGCGATGGCCGAGATCGCGACCCGACTGCAGGGCGTGATCGACCGGCACGGCACGAACGCCGTCAGTGCGTACGTCGGCAACCCGAGCGTCTTCAACTCGCTCGGAACCGAGCACATCGGCCGTCTGCTGCGGGCGATCGGTGTTCGGCGGACCTTCTCGTCGGGCACGCAGGACTGCGCCAACAAGTTCGTCGCCAGCGAGGCCGTGTTCGGCTCGTCGAACGTGCACCCGATCCCCGACCTCGAGCACACCGACCTGTGCCTGATCATCGGCGAGAACCCGCGCGCCTCGCAGGGGAGCTTCTGGTCGGCGCCGAACGTGCTCGGCACGTTGCGGCGGGCGGCCGGTCGCGGCGCGCGGATCGTGTTCGTCAACCCGCGCCGCATCGAGACCTCCGACCGCGGCATCGGCGACACGGTCCAGCTGCGGCCCGACACCGACGTGTGGTTCCTCGCCGCCCTGCTCCACGAGATCGACCGGCTCGACGGGTTCGTCCGCTCGGTGATCGAACGTCACGGTGCCCGGGTCGACGAGCTCCGGGCGTTCGTCGCCGAGTACCCGGCCGAGCGGGTCGCCGAAGTGACCGGCGTGGGGCCCGACGTGATCCGCGAGCTGGCGGCGGCGTGGGTGGCCACACCGCGCGCGTCCGTGCACGCTTCCACGGGCGTCAACATGGGGCGCCAGGGAACGCTCGCGTACTGGCTCGTCCACATG
>SKSP01000275.1 GCA_007122945.1 Ilumatobacteraceae bacterium
GACGCGACCGGGTGACGCGACCGGGTGACGCGACCGGGTGATCAGTCGGCTGACCGCCGCTCGCGGCCGCGCGCCCGGTCGAGGAACGAGGAGACCTCGCGCCACGTCGGTGTGGTGCGTCGGGCGGCGGACGTCGGAGTCGCCCGCAACCCCATCAGCTCGGAGAGCTTCGATCTCGCCGTGATGGTGCGACGACGGCTCATCCGCGGCGCACCGTCCGGGCCCAGCGCGTCGGGGGCGAGGTGCTCCCGGGCCCACCGGACGCCGTCGTTCACGCTGGCACCCGCCGCCACACCGAGACGATCGCGTGCGATTCGTCGGGCGTCTTCCGGGGCGTCCGTGTCGAGCGCCGGCTCGGTCACGATGCGGACCAGTTCCTCGGCGGTGTCGACGTCGCGGTGGGCGTGGAACTCGTCGGCGCCGGCCTCGGCCATCCGCAGGCGCAGCACGTCGTTGTAGGCGTGGCCACTCAGCACCACGATCCGGATCGACGCCGACGCACGACGGACGCGCTCGGCGACCACGACGCCGGCGAAGTGGTCGAACTCGGCGCGGGGGTCGTGGGCGTCGAGCACGACCACGTCGACGTCGTCCCAGTCGGTTCGATCCGCCGCGACGTGGTGATCGACGGCGTCGACGACGATCACCCCTGCCGCTTCCTCCAGGACCGCCCGCCGTCCGGCACGTAACCACGGGTCGTCGTCGACGATCAACACCCGCACCACGGTCGAGGATCCTATCCCCGACGTGCCCCGGCCACGGGGCGTGGCGATTGGGTACGGTCTCGACGATGGGTGGGCGGACGACGACGGGCGACTGGGGATGGATCCTGCACGGCCGGCCGCGCCTCAACCTCGCGATGCGCCTGACGACCCGGGCCCACGAACTGATCTCTCGTGGCGGAGCAGCACAGGGGCGCCTGCGGGCCGCCATCGCCGTCGCCTCGGCGGGCGCCGACGTCGCACTCGTGACGCGTCTGGCCCGCTCGCCCCGGAGCGAGGCGCCGCTCCACCTCGCGGTCGACGCCGCCGACCTCGCCACGTGGACCGCGCTCAGCACGACCGCCGGCTACAGCCAACTCGCCACGGCGATGAACACCAGCCATCCGATGGCCATCGAGGCCGGCGCCCGCTACGGCGTGCTCGGTCTGGGTGTCCCGGTGCTCAACGCGGCCGTGGCCGGTGCCGTCGCTCGCGCCCGCGGCCGACCGGTGCAGCTCGCACCGTGGGTGTGGCAGGCGGCGGCCGCCGGTGGCGGCATCGGGTTGGCGCGCTACGCCCGTCGGCGGAGGGCCCGCCAGCTCGACGCCCACGAGCAGGCGCTCGCGCCGGAACTGGTCCGCGCCGAGCTGACCGGGTTGAACGAGGCCGCCCTCGGGCTCGGCAACGTGTTCGACGAGGTCCAACGCGCGGTCAGCCTGATCCGACTCGCACCGGTTCGCGTCGGCGCAGCTGCAAGCGGGCAGCGACCGACGATGCGCACCGACATCGACACGGGCGCCGCCGGGTGGAAGTCCGACGTCGCCGACCGGACGCGCCGTACGCACGTGTACCTCGCGGACCTGCTGGTCCGCTGGCAGCAGCACCACAACCGCCGGACCGATCTCGGCGCGGTCGTGGCGCTCACGCTCGACCCGGCGGTCGCGCCGATCGTGTTGCTGGCCGACGACGCCGACCGGCTGTGGACCGCGCTCGACGCCCTCGACCTGCGCGGCCGACGTGCCGTCACGATCAGATCGCACCAGTTCGACCGGATCGCGCTGGCGATCGACGAGCACGTCATCGACGTCACCACGACCACGCCGGAGGTGCGTCTCGCCTTCGACCCGCTGCCCGGCGGGTTCGCCTGGATGGCGCTGTGGCTCGCCGCGGCGGCGCCCCGCGACGGCGTGCGACCGGGTGCGGCCCTCGGGCCGGCCGCGGCCGCGCTCGGGTTGATGTGGTGGAGTCACCACCGCGGCACGACGCGCCGGCAGGATCGCGATCGCGCCGTGCTCGCGTCGACCGCGCTCGCCGTCGCGGCCGGGATCGTACAGACCCGCTTCGTCGGTTCGACCCACATCCCCAACCCGCGCGTGCCCGGCGGCATCCCTCGCGTCCCGGCGAGTCTGGCGCTGCGCGGTCACGCGTTCGTGACCGAGTTGTGCCGCACCGAGGCACGCCGATCCACCCTGATCGTGTCGTGGGCGTCCGTCGTCGCCACGCTCGTCGTCTGCCGGTGGATGACGCCCCACCCGAGGCCCGCGCGCGAGTTCGTCGCCGAAGCGACCTGGATCGCGATGTCGGCGTCGATGGCGCGCTCCTTCACCGACGGGATCGAACGCGAGAGCGCCGATCTCGAGGCCGATGTCACGACCCGCGACCAGCACCGCATCGAGGAGCGCGCCCGGCGTGGACGCGCCGTCGCCCACGACGCCGCCGTCAAGATGCTCGCCGAGGCGGAAGCGATCTTCCTCGACGTCGCGGACGAGCTCGACGACGAGCTGCGCGCCGAGATCCGACGGCGCCTCGCCGGGTGCGCGGCGCAGCTCGCGCCGTGACGCGAGCTGCGCCGCCGGCCGGACTCAGCAGTCGGCGAACAGGAAGATCGGCCGATCGCCCGCCGAGAGCTGGCGGACCACGACGTCGTCGGGGTCGGGCACGTTCTCGACCCACTCCCCGTCGATCACCTCGGTGAACGGCACCCCTTCCGACCGCAGGCCGAGATCGATCCCGCCGACGTTGCCGGTGCCGGTCGAGTAGCACCCGCCGGCGTCGACGACGATCGTGCCGACGTGATCCGCCCAACGCGACCCGATCGTGATCCCGTCGCCGGTCGACAACGGCGAGCCCGAGGTCCCGGAATCGTCCTGCCACCAGCCCGCGAACACCGTCGGTGCCGACGCGCCGCCGAACTGGACGCAGAAGCCGTTCGCGAAGCACACCGTGCGGCCGAACGGGAAGGCGAAGCCCTCGTCGACGTCGACGTAGAGGCCGAGCCCCGCGTCGAACTCGCCGAACAGGCGACTGTCGTCGATCACCGTCGGGCCGAGCAACTCGACCAGTGCCGGAACCAGCACGTTCGCCTCGACGTCGCCGAACGTGTACGAGCCGACGCCGTCGGCGCGGAGGGTGAGCGGGCCGGGCTGCCGCGTGTCGACCACGCGCTCCGCCCCGCCGTCGGCGGCGCCCGGCCGGGAGTCGAACGTCGCGTACGCGATGACGTCGATCAGCACGTCGGACCACATGTCGGCCGTGTAGCACAGCCGGCCGTCCGGCCCGGGCTGCTTGATCACCAGGTTCGGGTTCGCCGCCCCGGCCACGAAGTTCACGTTCGACGACGCCTGCCAGTCCTCACCGGTGACCGTGACCGTTCCGAAGCCCGGCGCCGCCGCGTCCACCGGGGTCACGTTCATGATCATCGACTCACCCGCGGACGCGCCGGTGTCGAAGCACCTCGGCTGCCCCGGATCGCGCACCGCTTCGACCCGCGTGTCGACCGTACGATCCGCGCCGCCGCCCGCGGCACCGGGCCGCGAGTCGAACGAGGCGTACCCGATCACGTCGATCAGCACGTCGGACCAGACGTCGGTCGTGTAGCACAGCCGGCCGTCCGGGCCGGGCTGCTTGATCACCAGGTTCGGGTTCGCGGCGTCCTCCACGAAGTTCACGTTCGACGACGCCTGCCAGTTCTCGCCGGTCACCGTCACGGTGCCGAACCCGGCGGCCCACGCGTTCACCGCGGTCACGTTGGCGATGACGGACTCGCCCTCGGCGGCGCCGCTGTCGAAGCACTCCGGCTGGCCCGGGGTGAGCACGCCGGCGGGCCGGGTGTCGACCACGCGGTCGGCCGCGCCCTCGGGGGTGGCGCTGCGCCACCCGAGATCGGCCAACGCGAGGACGTCGATGATCACGTGCGACGGCGCGCTCGCGGTGTAGCACAAGCGGCCGTCGGCACCGGGCTGCTTGATCACCAGGTTCGGGTTCGCCGCACCGGCCACGAAGTTCACGCTCGACGACGCCTGCCAGTCCTCGCCGGTCACCGTCACGGTGCCGAACCCGGGCACCGAGGCGTCCACCGGCGTGACGTTCAAGATCACCGACTCGTCCGCCGCCGCCCCGCTGTCGAAGCACACCGGCTGCCCGGGCGACAAGACGCCGCCACCCTGCGGCGACGCCTCGACGGCGCCGGCCGCCGTCACCCCGACGGCCAGCAGCGCACCAGCCACGAGGACACCCCCCGAACGTGCTCGTGCTCGTGCTCGTGAACGGTGACGGACGATGGCGATCATCAGGCCTCCTCGGGTCGCGCGACCGCGGACGGTAACAGACACCTCGGCCCGGCACGGCGAGCCTCGCCGTTCCGGACGAACGCATCCGCGCCCGGGGCTACTGTGAGCCGATGGGGTCCCGCCGTCGTTCCGTCCCGTCGCTCGTGTTCGCCTCCGTCGCGCTCGCCGCCTCGACCGCCGTCGTGCTCGGTCCGGGCGGCGCCGGCGCTGCCCCGGGCGCGCTCGACACCGCGTTCACCGCCGCGGCGAGCGGCCAGGTGAGCGACCGGGCGTACTCGGTGACGACGCAGCCCGACGGCAAGGTCCTCGTCGGCACGAACGCCGAGGGTCTCCTGCGCTTCGACGCGGACGGCACGCCCGACGGCGTGTTCAACAGCACCGTTCCGGCGTTCACGGGCTCCGTGTACGCCGTTCGGGTCCAACCCGACGGCAAGATCGTGGTCGGCCTCAACAGCGCCCCGTGGTTGGTCCGTCTCGACGGCGACGGCACGCCCGACGCCGCGTTCAACGCGAACGTCGCGGTCGATGGCGACGTCTACGACCTCGCGATCCAGCCGGACGGCAAGATCATCGCGGCCGGAAGCTTCGGCGCTCCCAGCCAGCGACTCACACGATTGAACGCGAACGGCACCGCCGACACGGCGTTCACCACGAACGTGCCGGTGATCAACGCCACGGTCAACTCGATCGCCATCCAGCCCGACGGCCGCATCGTCGCCGGGGGCGCCTTCACGTCGCCGGGGACCCACCTCGCCCGCTTCCTCCCGGCCGGTGGCCACGACGCCGCGTTCAGTGCGTCGGTCTCGGGCGTGGGCTGGACCGAGGTGTTCAACGTGGCGATACAGCCTGACGGCCGCATCGTCGCCAGTGGGAAGTTCGAGAATCCCGCTCATCATCTCGCCCGGTTCAACCCGAACGGAACGCCTGACACCGGGTTCAACGCCAACGTCGGCACCGCGATCGACGACCCCTCCGATCCGGTCGCGTACAGCCTGTCGCTCCAGGGCGACGGCCGCATCGTGGTCGGCGGGACGTTCACGTCGCCGAGCGGCTACCTGGCTCGCTTCCGCGCGAACGGCACCGTGGATGCGACCTTCAACGACAACGTCGACGGCATCCTCGACGGCTCGGTGCTGTCCACGGCGCTCGATCCCGAGCGGCGCATCGTCGCGGTCGGCGTGTTCGACGACCCGGGCGACCGGGTGGCCCGCTTCTTCACCACCGCGGCACCGGCGATCTCGGTCACTCCCACGTCGGGCACCGCCACCGTCGGCGAGCCGGTGTCAGGGCTGTACTCGATCGCCAGCACCGGCGGCACCGTCAACTCGTACTCGATCTCGCCGGCGCCGCCGCCCGGGCTGACGTTCAGCGCATCGACGGGGCTGCTGTCGGGCACGCCGACGGCACGAACGAGCGCGACCACCCACACGATCACCGCGAAGAACGGCACCGGCACGTCGTCGGCGACGTTCACCCTCGAGGTGCGCAGCGCGCCGTTCCGCGCGCTGCCCGCACCGGCGCGGCTGCTCGACACCCGCCCCTCGGGCGTGCGCGTCGGCAACACCGAAACCGCGGATGGCATCACCACCCTCACCATCAACGACGCACCCAAGATCGACGGCACCCCCTCCGGACTCCCCA
>SKSP01000158.1 GCA_007122945.1 Ilumatobacteraceae bacterium
CTCGCGCACATCGGGCCGCCGCACCGGTCGCCGGCCAGATGTCGGGAGCGTCGTTGCGTCCGCGCGCCCACGGCGACCACACCGGCGGTAGCCAGCGTTCCCACCGCCAGGCGCACGTCCGGCGCTCGACGCCCGCCCAGGACGCGAAGCGTCGTCGCGCCAACGTGTTGTTCTCGCTCGTGCTCGTGACGGCGAGCACCCTGTTCCTCGCCGCCACGACCAAGGCGACGGTGATGCTGTACATCTTCGCCCTGGCCTTCTTGGCGACGTGCGGCTACGTGTACCTGCTGGCCCAGCTGCGCCAGCGCGAGCAGGACACCTGGCCGGCCAGCTGGCCCGGCGACCACGTCGCGGCCCGCTGACCCGTCACCATCGCCTGCCCGCCCCACCGGCACCCGTGGTGCGGGCCGGGTCGAGGGGTACACTCTCGGCGCTACGGGGCTGTAGCTCAGTTGGTAGAGCGCGACAATCGCACTGTCGAGGCCAGGGGTTCGATTCCCCTCAGCTCCACAACACCGAACGTCCGTGTCCGTTCGGGTGGTGCGGCGCCCGTTCAGCCCCGGCCGATCGGGATCTTCTTCGCCGTCGCCGCGTCGTCGTCGAGCGGGATGCGGACCTCGAGGATGCCGTCGGTGTAGGTGGCGCGCACGTCGTCCTCGGTCGCTCCGGCAGGGAGACGGATCGTGCGGGAGAACGAGCCGTACCGGAACTCGGACCGGTATCCCTTCTTGTCCTCGGTGGTCGACTCGGAGCGTCGTTCGGCACGCAGCCGCAACTCGTGGTCCGACACGGTGAGCTCGACGTCGTTGTCGGGATCGATGTCGGGTATCTCGATTCGCACGACGAGCTCACCGCCGTCCTGGTACTCCTCCACCTTGAGCTCGCTCTGGTCCATCAGGTCCTTGAACATCAGGTCCCGAACGCTCTCGGGCCAGAGCAGCGATCGTCGTCCGGGCCATGCCGGCCATTCCGATTCCTCGTCCCGTGTTCGCTTCATCAGTGCCATGAGGGTCTCCTTGCGTGGTGCGGGTCGGTCGATCCTCGTCGGTCAGGTGCGCACGACCGAGACGTGCCCGCCCGTGCCGTCGGCCATGTACTCCGTCGCCTCCGGATCGTTCAGCGTGACGGTGCCGTCGAGAACGAAGCGGTAGCCCCATCGACGGTCCTGCTCGAGTCCGATGACGATGGAGAACCCGCCGTGAGCGTCCCGATCCATCGGCAGCGGGCTCCACGCCACGAACTCGCCCACGAGCTCGGCGTGTCGCTCGCCGAACCCGGGCGGCAGGTTGAACGCGATCGGAACGATCGGCGCTCGCGGCGGTGCGGCCGTCGATCGATTCGCTGACATCCCTCCACTCGACCGCACGGCGAGGCGAGGGTCAAGGGTCTTTCGTCCCGGTGCCGGATTCGGTTCGGTGAGTGGGGTCGTGTGGTGCGGTGGGGTTCTCGGTGACGAACGGCCCGGCCGACGCTGCGTCGGAGTGCTCGCGGTGAGCGGCCCACCACGCCGGCCGGGTCCATGTCGGTGAGGCGGCTGGCGATGGTTGTAGATCTCGCTGTCGCCGACCAGCCACCAGCGGCGATCACCCCCGGCCGAGCGGTTGCGCCCCGCGGTCATGTCCGGGGTCGAAGGTCCCTGGACGCCAACGGTCACGGCCGTCACCGTGAAGGGATGAGGACACCACTGGGTTCACGCATCGCCGCCGCCATCATCACCGCGCTCGCCGTCGTCACGGCGGCGTGCGGGGCCGACGGCACACTCCGGAGCGATGCGCCGCCGTCAGCCGAGCCCGCCGTCGCCGCAGGCGAAGATCGCGCCGCCATACCCGACGGGACCGTTCGGCCGGAGGTGCCGCAGATGCCGGCGCGGCCGGCGTCGGCGCACGACGGGAACGAGGTCGTCAACGTCTACTGGGGTTGGACGATCGACACCGTCTCGACGGGCTCACCGGAACGACTCGGCGCTGGAGGTCGGGTCGTCGGCGCCGGTCCGCTCCCCGAGCTCGCGATGGTGGCGCTGCTCGACGGCCCGAACGCGGTCGAGACGGAGATCGGGATGGTCACGTCGATCCCCGCCGGAACGCGTCTGCTCGGTGTCGAGGTGAGCGGCGATGTGGCCGCGGTCGACCTGTCGGACGACTTCAACGAGGGCGGTGGGACGCTGGGTGAGACGATGCGCTTCGCCCAGATCGTCTTCACGCTGACCCAGTTCGACGACGTCGATGCCGTGAGCTTCCGCATCGACGGCGTGGACGTGGACACGGTCGGTACCCATGGCTTCGACGTCGCCGCCCCGGTCGATCGCAGCACCTTCGACGAGCTCGGTGTTCGTCCGTTCATCCTGCTCGAGCACCCGTACCCCGGCGGCGAGTTCGCCAGCGGCGATCGCATCGTCGGGGACTCGAACACGTTCGAGGCAACCGTGGAGTACGCCGTTGTCGACGGCGACGGCCGGATCCTCGGCGAAGGGTTCACCACGGCGTCGGCCGGCAGCGGCACGTGGGGTCGGTTCGACGCGACAGTGGAGTTCGACGCCGGTGCGGGCGGACGCGGTGGCATCGTCGTCTTCGAGAGCTCGCCGGAGGACGGGTCGCCAACCAACGTCGTCGAGTACCCACTCGATCTCCTCGCAGGGAGCCCGGTCGACGAGCTACCCCCCACGCGCTGAGAGTGCACGTCGCTGCGGATCGGGTGTGTCCACGCTGGTACGGTCGGCTCGCAACGAGGGGTCTGTGGTAGGTCCCTGGATGGGATGTGGCTCGCATGGGCCTGGTATCGGAACGGTTGCGGGCCCGCGGCGATGACGATCTCGCGTGGGCGTTGCTGGACGCGGTGCCTGATGCGACGTTGATCGTCGCAGCCGACGGCGAGATCGTGTTCGCCAACGTCGGTGTCGAAGCCGTGTTCGGGCACCCGGCGGCCGAGTTGGTGGGCATGGTGGTGGACGAGTTGGTGCCCGAGTCGTCGCGTGGGGTGCATCGCGCCCATCGTGTTCGGTACCTGGCCGAGCCGTCGGTCCGGCCGATGGGGTCCGGGATCGATCTGCGGGCGCGGCACCGTGACGGGTCCGAGTTCCCCGTCGAGGTCAGTTTGAGCCCGCTGCGGTTGGGTGACGAGGTGTACGCGGTCGCCGCGGTGCGTGACATCTCCGGTCGGCTCTCGGTGGAGGATCAGTTGCGGCGGGTGCTGGGGACGCTCGATGCGAGCGACGACGGGGTGTTCATGTTCGATGCCTCGACGTTGCGGTTCACGTTCGTCAACGACGGCGCGGTGCGGATGTCGGGGTACTCGTGCGAGGAGCTGTTGGCGATGTCGCCGCTGCACCTCGACCCGGACGCGACCGACGCGGAGTACCGGGCGTTGGTGCGGTCGCTGTTGGCCGATCCTGCGGCGACCGCGGTGCGCGAGGGTGTCCTGATCCGCAAGGCGGGGGTCGAGGTGGCGGTGGAGTCGTCGTTGCACTCGGCGCCCGCTGGTCGCGATGCCAGCCGTTGGATCGTGATGTTGACCCGTGACGTCACCGCTCGGCGGTCCGCCGAGGCGGAGCTGGCGCGCAGCCAAGAGGCGCTGCGCCGAGCCGAGGCGGTGTTGGCGATCGCGGATGATCGGGAGCGGATCGCACGCGACCTGCACGACACCGTGATCCAGCAACTGTACGGCGAGGCGTTGAACCTGCAAGCGGCCGTGGCCACCGTGGAGGACCCACGACGCACCCGGGAACGGCTCGACGCGGCGGTCGACGGGATCGACTCGGCGATCAAGGAGCTCCGGATGACGGTGTTCCGGTTGCAAGGTGGGAGCGTCGCGCCCGGTGGGCTGCGCGGCCGTCTGTTGAACATCGTCACCGATGTCAACACGGCGTTGGGGTTCGAGCCGCGGTTGCAGTTCGACGGGCTGATCGAGACGATCGACGACGAGATCGCCGAGCATCTCACCGCGGTGTTGCGCGAGGCGTTGTCGAACGTCGTCCGGCACGCCGACGCCGATCGTGTGCGCGTCGCCGTGGAGGTCGGCGACCACATCACGCTGGCGGTGGCCGACAACGGCGCAGGTGTCCCGAGCGAGGTCCTCGGCGGCAACGGGCTCACCAACATGGCGTCACGCGCCCGCGATCTCGGCGGCCGCTTCGACGTCACCCCCCAACCCGGCGGCGGCACCCTGCTGGTCTGGCGGGTGCCGTCGCACCCACCGACGCCGTGAGTCCGGTCTCGGTTCGGTTCGCCGTCGGGATGGCGATCGACGTGACGCGCGCTCGGAACGCACGACAGGGCGGCCGGTCATCGCTCCTGCACGCGGGAAACGAATCGGTGAAGGCGGGCGAGGACCTCGCTGGGATTGTCGAGCTGGGGGAACGGCCCGGCATGGGGGATCAGCTCGATCCCGGAGATCTCGACCCAGGCGCGCAGATCGTCGATCATCGCGGATGTGGCCATGGCGTCGTTCGCGCCGATGACACCCAGGACCGGAACGTCCGCTGGGATTCGGTGCATCGGTCGTACGAGGAGTTCGCGCGCTGCGGTCGACAGCGCTTGCGGGGAGGTGTTGATGGCGGCGTCGCGGAGGAGCGCATGGCGGTCGGGATGCTCGCGGACGTCGTAGAAGGGCGCCGCGAGGCGGCGGGCGAGGAAGCGGCGGCGGCCGAGTCCGGTGAGGATCCGGTCCGTGAGCGACGCGGCCGACCGCCACGCGTGGTCCAGCCGTCCGCGCGGTGGGAGCGCGCCGGTCCAGCTCATGATCGTGAGCGAGCGCACGTCGTCGGGGTGCACGGCCGCGAACGCGAGCACGATCCGTGCGCCGAACCCGGCTCCGACGAGGTGCGCCGGCCGTGATCCGTTGGCTGCGATGACGGCGCGGAGGTCGGAGACGTGGTCGTCGAGGCGGTGGCTGCGTGCGTCACGGGCGGCGCCGTGACCGCGGAGGTCGTAGGTGATCACCTGGTGGTCGAGTCGGGTCAGTGCACGTCGCAGGTGGAGCCAGACGGCGCTGCTCGCTCCGAGTCCGTGGACGAGGACGATCGGTTCGCCACTCCCGGCGACGTGAGTCACCAGCGTCAGGTCGGGCTGCTCGATCGGATGGGCCGTCTCCCCGGACGGCGGCGAGTTCGACGGGCCAGGGGCCACGATGATCGCCGGCGTCGCTCCGGAGGGGAGCGGGGCGAAGTCGCTCTTGACCTCGAGCGGCGCCAGGTGGGTCAGGCGGTAGGTGGCGTAGACGGCGAGTGCGCCGTGCAGGATCGCCTGGTGCCACCAGTAGCCGTCGGATCCGATCGTCGTCATGGCCACGGTCGCGGTGATCGGCCCTCCCACCGCGCCGGCCGCGTAGATCAACACCAGCTTGGCCCCGGCGTCGACCACCTCGTGCGAGCGGAGTCGGTCGTTGAGGTGCGCCAGTGACAGCGGGTACAGCGCGAACGTGGCCGCGCCGAACACGCCGCCCAGCGCGACGAGCACGACCACGTCGCCGGTGCGCGCGACCAGGGCCCCGGTGGCGACGAGCGTCGCGACCCACGCCGTCGCGGCGACCACCTTGCGCCGGTCGACGTGGTCGGACAGACGACCGACCGGGAGGGCGAACAGCGCCGCTCCCAACAGGACCGCCATCATGAACGACGAGGCTCCCGCGAGCGACAATCCCGCCGAGGTCGCGTAGAACGCCCCGAGGCTGATGAGGGCGCTGTGGCTGAGTCCCGACACCGCCGCGCCGACGACCGCGACGGGCGCGGTCACCAGCACGGCGCCCAGACGAACAGGAGACGCCGTGACCTCGCTAGGCGCGACCGCGCCGGTGAACGCGACGGGCACGACCGAGATCGACACGATCACCGACACCAACACGAACAACCCGATCCGGTCGGGATCCGCGACGTTGAGCAGCACCTGACCAGTGCCGAGCCCGAGGAACGTGACGA
>SKSP01000256.1 GCA_007122945.1 Ilumatobacteraceae bacterium
GGCGAGGTGATCGACGTCTACCGCGTGTGGCGGCCGAGCCCGCTGTTCCGCGCCCACCGCCTGGAGCGCGAGCTCGGCACGCCGGCGCGCATCTACTACAAGTACGAGGGCGTCAGCCCGGCCGGGTCGCACAAGCCGAACACGTCGGTGCCCCAGGCGTACTACAACCATGTCGAGGGTGTCACCAAGCTCACGACCGAGACCGGCGCGGGCCAGTGGGGCAGCGCGCTCGCGTACGCGACCGCGCAGTTCGGGATGGAGTGCGAGGTGTGGCAGGTCGCCGCGTCGTACCGACAGAAGCCGTATCGCCGGACGATGATGGAGATCTGGGGCGCGACGGTGCACCCCAGCCCGTCGGAGGTCACCGAGTACGGTCGGTCGTTGCTCGCAGAGAACCCGGACCACCCGGGGTCGCTCGGCATCGCCATCTCCGAGGCGGTGGCGATGGCGGTGGCCGACCCGGCCGTGCGGTACGCGCTCGGATCGGTGCTCAACCACGTCCTGTTGCACCAGACGATCATCGGGGAGGAGGCCCTCCTCCAGCTCGCCAAGGTCGGCGAGCAGCCCGACCTGCTCGTCGGGTGCACGGGTGGTGGGTCGAACTTCGGCGGGCTGGCGTTCCCGTTCCTGCGCGAGAAGCTCGCCGGGAACATGAGCCCGACGATCCGCTGCGTCGAGCCCGCTGCGTGCCCGACGCTGACCAAGGGCGAGTACCGGTACGACTTCGGCGACACCGCGGGGATGACCCCGCTGCTCAAGATGCACACGCTCGGTCACGGATTCATCCCCGAGCCGATCCATGCCGGCGGCCTGCGGTACCACGGCATGAGTCCGCTCGTGTCGCACATCTACGAGTCGGGGCTCGCCGAGGCGATCGCCATCGGCCAGCGCGAGTGCTTCGCCGGAGCGCTCACCTTCGCCCGCACCGAGGGCATCGTCCCGGCGCCCGAGCCCACCCACGCGATCGCCGCGGCGATCCGTGAGGCCCTGGCGTGCAAGGAGTCGGGGGAGGAGAAGGTGATCCTCACCGCGCTGTGCGGCCACGGCCACCTCGACCTGGCCTCGTACCAGCAGTACCTGTCGGGCGAGATGGTCGACTACGACCTGCCCCAGGCGACGATCGACGCCGCGATGGCCGACGTCCCCGTGCTGACCTGACGCACCGTTCCGTCTGCCGGGATCGGCCGGTGTGCGCCGATCGGCGCGGACGGTTCGTCAGACCTCGACGAGTTGGGCCTGGCGGCGCTCGCTCATGCGGGCGGCGACCCGTTCGCTCTTGGCGAGGCGCTTCATCAGACGCTCGCGGGCCTGCTCCGCTTCGGCGTCGAGCCCCTCGACGTGCTCGACGTCCCAGTGACGCACGACGACCGGCACGAGGATCTGCTCGTGGTGGACCGCCAGGTCGTAGATGCCGGCCTTGGCGATCAGCGACGCGTGGTGGGCGAAGTTCGGGATGCCGAGGCCGGGCATCGCGAAGTTGGCGACCTGGTTCTCGATCGCGATCATCATCCCGCTGGGATCGGCCTGGAGAGCGGCCGCGGCGAGGTCGCGGTAGAAGAGCTGGTGGAGGTTCTCGTCGGCAGCCACGCGCTTCATCACCTCGAACCCGACCGGGTCGAGCATCTTGCCGGTCGAGCGGTGGGAGATCCGGGTCGCGAGCTCCTGGAGGGCGAGGTAGGCGAACCCGTCGTGGGTGGTCGGCGGGTCGGGGCTGATGCCACCCGACACCTGCGCCATCCGGCCCCGCTCGAGCTCGACCGGGTCGATCGCCCGGGTCGCCATCAAGTAGCCGTAGATCACCATCGAGTGGCGACCTTCCTCGGCCGTCCAGCGGCGCACCCACGTCCCCCAGGCGCCGTCGGGGCCGAACATGCGCTCCACCGAGCGGAAGTAGTACGGCAGGTTGTCCTCGGTCAGCAGGTTGACGAGGAGTGCGCTGCGCACCGCGTCGTCGATCTGGTGGCCGTCGAGGTCGGCGTCGTCGGGGCTCCATGTCTCGCCGGGCACGTGGTCGCGCGCGCGTGAGTACGGCACGAATTCGTGGGGGAACCACTCCCTCGATGCAGCAAGATGGCGCTCGAGGAGGGCCTCGGCCGTCGGCTCGAGCTCACGGAGGATCGCCTCGGTGGTCAACACGGGACCCACCCTAGCCTCCCTACCGACCGGCAGGTAGCCGTGCGCCGGAATTCTCCCGTGGCGGTCGTCACGAGGTTGGGTCACCAGGTTGCGTCGCAGCCGTTCAGGGGCCTTGGGCGCGCAGCTCGTAGCCCTGCTCGGCGGCGGCCTCGAGCAGTCGTCGGGCGTGGTCGCGTCCGCGGACCTCGAACGTCGCGTGCACGCCGGTCTCGCGGACGTGCAGGTCGATTCCCTCGCGGACGTGTTCGACCTCGATGAGGTTGGCGCCGCCGTCGGCGAACACGGCGAGCAGCTTGGCCAGTCCTCCGGGCCGGTCGTCGATCCGAGCGAACACCATCAGCCGCCGACCCGCTTCGTTCTCGTGCCGACGGATCAGCCCCGGCACGACGCCGAGGTCGACGTTCCCGCCCGAGAGCACCACGCACGTCGTGCCGCCACTGGTCGCCGGGCGGACGGCACCGCTCAGCAGCGCCGCCGCCCCGACCGCGCCGGCGCCCTCGACGTACAGCTTGGCCCGCTCCATCAGCAGGACCATCGCGTCCGCGATGGCGTCCTCGTCGACGGTCACCACGTCGTCCACCCAGCGCTCGACGAGCGGTCGGGTGACCTCGCCGGGCGACTTGACGGCGATGCCGTCGGCGAGCGTCACCACCGGTCCGGCCGGCGCCGGGTGGCCGGCGTAGGGAGCGCACGCTGCCGCTTGCACGCCGATCACCCGCACGTGGGGGAGCGTGGACTTGACCGCGATCGCCGTGCCGGCGGCCAACCCACCCCCGCCGAGCGGGACCAGGACCGTCGTCAGACCATCGATGTCGTCGACCAGCTCGAGCCCGAGGGTGCCCTGCCCGGCGACCACGACCGGGTCGTCGTAGGGGTGGCAGAACGCCATCCCGGTCGATCCGGCCCGCTCGAGCGAGGCCTCGACCGCCTCGCCGAGCGACGCCCCGCCCTCGGTCACGGTGGCACCGAACCCCCGGCACGCCTCGATCTTGGAGATCGGTGCTCCGGCCGGGACGAAGATCTCGCAGGGCACGCCGTGGTGGTGGGCGGCGAGCGCGAGCGCCTGGGCGTGGTTGCCGGCGCTTCCGCACGTCACCCCGGCACGGGCGCGCGCGCCGAGTTCGGCGAGCGTGTTCATCGCACCGCGGACCTTGAACGCACCCGTGCGCTGGAGATTCTCGGCCTTGAGCACGACCTCGCCGCCGACGACGTCCGACAGCGTGCCCGACCCGACCACCGGCGTGACCCGGGCGACCCCGGCGATCGCCCCTCGCGCCCGCCGGATCGCCCCCACGTCGACATCGCGCACGCCCGCACCGTACAACCGTCCGCGCCGATCGACCGGTTCTGGTCGGTTCCGGCAGACGGTTCTGGGTGGGTGGGGTGGTTCCGTCCGCGCCGATCGACCGGTTCTGGTCGGTTCGGGCAGACGGTTCGGGGGTCAGGGGGTGGCGTCGGCGACGAGGCGGCGGGCGATGACCTTCAGGCACAGCGTCTCGTCGGCGCCCTCGAAGATCGACAGCACGCGGGCGTCGACGAACAGCCGGCTGACCGCGTACTCCTCGGCGTAGCCCATCCCGCCGTGGATCTGCATCGCCTCGCGGGTGACCCACTCGGCGGCCTTGCACACGTAGGCCTTCACCATGCTGGCCTCCATCGCGCCTTGGCCCTTGGCCATGAGCGTGGCGACCGCGTACGAGAACTGCCGGGCCGCCTGGATCACGACGGCCATGCGGCCGAGCTTGGCCCGGGTCAGCTGGTAGTCGAGGATCGGCTGGCCGAACACGGTCCGGTTCTCGGCGTAGTCGAGCGCGGCCTCGTACGCGGCCTGCATCACGCCGACCGCTCGGGCCGCGGTCTGCAGGCGGCCGTTCTCGAAACCCTCCATCTGGTAGTAGAACCCGCGCCCGAGCCCGTCGGCCTCGCCGATCAGGTGGTCGGCGGGCACCCACCAGTCCTCGAGCGCGATCTCGTAGGAGTGCATCCCGCGGTAGCCGATCGTGTCGATCGGCCGGCCCTCCATCCGGCCGGTGCGGGTGGCGCCGCCGACCTCGACCGGATCCTGGGTGAACTCGAAGCCGTGGGCGTCGCCGCATGGCTTGGGGACGATGAAAAGGCTCAGCCCGCGGTGGGTCTTCGACCGGTCCGGGTCGGTGCGGGCGAGCAACGCGAGCACGTCCGCACGGGCGCCGAACGTGCACCACGTCTTCACGCCGTTGATCACGTAGCCCGGCGCGCCGTCGGGCCCGGGGGCCTCGGTGGCGGTGACCTTGATGCCGGCGACGTCGCTGCCGTAGTCGGGCTCGGTCACGGCGACGGCCGGCATCACCTCGGCGGTCGCCAGCTTCGGCAACCAGGTCTGCTTCTGGGCCTCGGTGCCGCCCTTGACGAGCGCCCGGGTGAGGATCTCGGGGCGGGTGATCAGCGAGCCGCCGATGCCGAGGCTCGCCCGGCTGAGCTCCTCGGTGGCGACCACCATCGCCGTGTACTCGTCGTCGCCGCCTTCGCTGTAGCCGCCGTACTCCGCCGGCACGCTCAGTCCGAAGGCGCCCATCTCGCCGAGCCCCTGCACGATCTCCTCGGGCACGTCGGCGTTCGTGCGGTGGACGTGTTCGGCGTGCGGGGCGATCACGTTCTGGGCGAAGGAGCGGAACGTGTCCTGCACCATCTCCATGTCGTCGCCGAGGTGGCGGGGCCCGGCCACGGCGGCGAGCGACGCCACGAAGTCGGGGTCGCGGTAGCTGGCGAGGAACGGGTGGGCGTCGCGCAGCGGCGCGGTGTCGAGACCCCAGGTCGGCTCGCGGCCGGCGAGGCGGGTGATCAGGTCGTGGATCATGTCGGCGACGAACGCGCACGTGATGCGGGCCTCGTCGTCGCCCTTGGCGCCGTAGTCGAGGAGCGAGCGGGCCGTCGCCACGGCCGACGCCGCGTGGGCGAGGTCGTAGCCGAGCACCTGGTGAACGTCTGGGCCGCCCGACGCGGCGAGGTGTCGGACCCCCTTGCCGACCACGTCGTCGGCGAGGTCGATCACCTCCGCCGCTGTCTGCAGGTCGGGAGCCGTCGTCGCCGTCGTCGCGGGAGCCATGCGCCGAAATGTACTCCGGGGCGAACCCGGTGGGCCCGGTCGACCTCGCCGTGGCAGGGTGTGACCCATGACGGAGACGGACTCAGGGAACAGGCCCGACGGCGCCGATCCGCCCGTGCGGGTGTGCGTGTTCTGCGGGTCGAACGCCGGCTCGTCGTCCGACCACGCCGAGGCGGCCGCCGAGCTCGGACGCCTCCTCGTCGAGCGCGAGGTGGGCCTGGTCTACGGGGGCGGCCGGGTCGGGTTGATGGGCGTGCTCGCGGACGCCGTGCTCGCCGCCGACGGCGAGGTGACGGGCGTGATCCCCGGCCACCTGGTGGATCGCGAGGTCGCCCACGCCGGCCTCACCCGGCTCGAGGTGACCGACTCGATGCACGCCCGCAAGGCCCGCATGGCGGAGCTGTCCGACGGGGTGATCGCCCTCCCCGGCGGGTTCGGCACGTTCGAGGAAGTCCTCGAGATCCTGACGTGGAACCAGCTCGGTCTGCTCGCCGTCCCGGTCGTGTTCTGCGACGTCGGCGGCTTCTACGCCCCGCTGTTCGAGTTCCTCGACCGGGCCGTCGACGCCGGCTTCCTGCGTCCGACGCACCGCGCCCTGGCCCAGCGCGCACCCGACCCGGCGTCCGCGCTCGATGCAGCGTTGACGCCCGTGGTCGGCCCCGGCGAGCACAAGTGGATCGA
>SKSP01000440.1 GCA_007122945.1 Ilumatobacteraceae bacterium
GATCGTGCGTGTGCACGTGGCGGTCGGCGACACGGTCACCGCCGGGCAGCCACTCGTGGCCGTGGAGGCGATGAAGATGGAGCACCAGGTGCACGCACCGGCCGACGGCACCGTGGAGGAGGTCCTCGTGACGCCGGGCGACCAGGTGGAGACGGGCCAGGCGTTGCTCCGGCTCGGCACGGACGGCACCGGAGAGACCGGCGGCACCGGCGGCACCGGCGACGTGGACGAGACCGGCGAGACCGGCGAGACCGGCGAGACCGGCGACGTGGGCGGTGCGACGTGAGTGCCGAGCGCGGCACCCGGCCGGTGCGCGTCGCCAACTGCTCCGGGTTCTTCGGCGACCGGTTGAGCGCTGCTCGCGAGATGGTCGACGGCGGCCCGATCGACGTGCTCACCGGCGACTGGCTGGCCGAACTGACGATGCTGATCCTGTGGAAGCAGCGGAACCGCAACGCCGAGGCGGGGTACGCAGCGACGTTCCTCACCCAGATGGAGGAGGTCCTCGGCACGTGCGCCGAGCGCGGCATCAAGGTGGTCACCAACGCCGGTGGTCTCAACCCGGCGGGGTGTGCCGATCGCGTGCGCGACATCGCCGACCGGGTCGGCGTGTCGGTGCGCGTCGCCCACGTCGAGGGTGACGACCTGATGGATCGGGTCGACGGCCTCCGCCCCCAGCTCGCCCACCTCGACACCGGGGCCGAGCTGACGGCGGACCCGGTGTCGGCGAACGCCTACCTCGGCGGTTGGGGGATCGCCCGGGCCCTGCACGAGGGCGCCGATGTCGTCGTCACGGGTCGGGTGACCGACGCGGCGGTCGTCGTCGGACCGGCCGCGTGGTGGTGGGAGTGGGCCCCCACCGACTGGGACCGTCTCGCCGGCGCCGTCACCGCCGGCCACATCATCGAGTGCGGCGCCCAGACGACCGGGGGCAACTACGCGTTCTTCGACGAGATCCCCGACCTGTCGGCGCGTCCGGGCTTCCCGATCGCCGAGATCGACGCCGACGGCGCGAGCGTCATCACCAAGCACCCCGGCACCGGCGGACTCGTGTCGGTCGGCACGGTCACCGCGCAGCTGTTGTACGAGATCGGACCACCGGCCTACGCGAACCCCGACGTGATCGCCCGGTTCGACACGATCCGTCTCCGCCAGGACGGCCCGGACCGGGTCCGCGTCAGCGACGTACGCGGCGAACCCGCCCCGCCCACCACGAAGGTCTGCATCAACCTCGAGGGCGGCCACCGCAACAAGATGACGTTCGTGCTCACCGGTCTCGAGCAGGAGCGCAAGGCGGCCTGGGTCCGGCGGGCGCTGTTCGACCGCATGGGGGGCGAGGACCACCTGCGCGAGCAGGGCATGACGATCGACGTCGAGCTCGTGCCGGCACCACCCGACGCCACCGACGGTCAGGAGTCGGCGAGCGGCCGGCTCCACGTCAACGTGAAGTCACCCGACGAGCGAGCGGTCGGGAGGGCCTTCTCCTCGGCGGCGATCGAGCTGGCGCTCGCCAACTATCCGGGGTTCTTCGCCACCTCCGCGCCCGGCCCGGCGCAGGCGTTCGGCATCTACTGGCCCGCCCTCGTCGATGCGGGCGAGATCGACCACGTCGTCGTGCTCGACGACGGCCGTCGCGTCCACGTCGAGCCGTCGCCGACGGGCCCGCCCGGCGACCCCGTCGGACCGCCGGCGGCCCCCGACGTCACCCCGGCCGGGCTCGCCGCCGGGGAGCCGCTCGGCCGGTGGTTCGGTGCCCGCTCCGGCGACAAGGGCGGCAACGCCAACGTCGGTGTCTGGGCGACCGACGACGCCGGCTACGCATGGCTGGTCGAGCACCTGACCTCCGAGCGGGTCCGCGCCCTGATCCCCGAGGCGGCCGACCTGGAGGTCCGCCGGTACGAGCTGGCGAACCTGCGAGCGGTCAACTTCGTGATCGTCGGGTACCTCGGCGAGGGTGTCGCCTCCTCCACCGCGTTCGATCCGCAGGCGAAGGGTCTCGGGGAGTACCTCCGCTCACGGCCGGTGGGCTGACCGGTCGACGGAGGGCGACGATGGGGGATCGGCACGCTGCGCGCTCAGGGCACGAGCCGGTAGCCGATGCCGCGGACGGTCACGATCAGCTTCGGGTCGTCGGGGTGGTCCTCCACCTTCACCCGCAGCCGGCGGACGTGGGCGTCCACCAACCGCGAGTCGCCGAGGTACTCGTACCCCCACACCCGCTCGAGGAGTTGGTCGCGCGACAGCACGGCGCCGGCATGATCCGCGAACTCGCACATCAGCCGGAACTCGGTCTTGGTCAAGCTGAGCTCGACGTCGTTCTTCAGCACGATCCCCTGTTCCCGACGCAACTCGATGTCGCGAAAGCGCGTCGCCCGCGGGATCGTCGTGCTCTCCTGCAGTGCCACCCGCCGGAGCAACGCCCGGATGCGAGCGGCGAGCTGCTTGGGGACGACGGGCTTGGTGACGTAGTCGTCGGCACCGGCCTCCAGCCCGGCCACCATGTCGTGGGTGTCGGTCTGCGCGGTGATGATGATGATCGGGACGATGCTGTCGGCGCGCAGCGCCCGACACACGTCGAACCCCGACATGTCGGGCAGGCGCAGGTCGAGCAGGACCAGGTCGGCGTCGTGCTCGCGGAACGCGGCGAGGCCGGACCGACCGTCGGCGGCCTGGCGCACCTCGTAGCCCTCGTCCTCCAGGGCCAGCGAGAGCGCCAAGCGGATGGCGTCGTCGTCTTCGATGAACAGCAGCGAGTACACGGTGGCGCCCATTGTGCCCGACCACTGCCCCGGCGACGCACCACCCGGGCCCGCCAACCCCGGCCCCATCACCCGCCCCATCACCGGCCCCATCACCCGCCCCGTCACCGGTCTGCCACGCGTGCGCACGTTCAGCGGTCGCATTCGCGCGGTTTGTTACAGAAATCGCACATTCTCCGCAGCGTTCTGTCACACGCCACCCTCATCATGATGACTGTTCACGCTGCCCCGGTGGGGTGCCTTCCTCCCCCTGGCGCCTCACCGGCAGCGGTGACCTCCCGGTCCGAGCCGTGCCGATCGACGCCCCGCTGACCGACGATCCCCGCGCCCGGGCGGGTAACACTGGCGAGGTGGCCATCCTGCGCGCGCCGGCCGATCGGCGGCCCGACATCCAACCCGGTGGACCGTCCGGGACGCGCCCCACGGGCCGCGTGCGACGACGCACCCCCCGCCTCAGCACCCGGGTCACCCTGTCGTTCGGCATCGTCGCCCTCCTCGCCGGCGCCGGGCTCACCGTGCTCACCTACCTCATCGCCCGCAACTCGCTCATCGAGCAGCGCTCGACCGCGGCCCGCGTCCAGGCGTTCAGCCACGCCAACGACCTGCAGCTCGCCTTCACCGACCCCGAGCAGCTCTCGGAGGTGGTGCGGCTGCTCCCCCTCGAAGCCGACGGGTTCGCCGCCCTGACCGAGCCGCGCCTGCAGAGCCGCATCGGCCTCGGCCTCGAGCAGTTCCCCGAAGAGCTCCGGGCGGCGACCATCGACGGGCGGTCCGCACAACAGCGCTTCACGCTCGACGGCGACCCGTACCTCGGCATCGGCGTCCACATCGCCGCCCACGGCACCTCCTACTTCGAGGCGTTCCCCCTGGAGGACACCGAACGAACGCTCCGGCTCGTGCTGACCGCGCTCCTCGTCGGTGCCGGCGTCACGACCCTGTTCGCCACGTTCTCGGGCTGGTCGACGAGTCGCCGACTGCTGCGACCGCTCAGCCGCGTCGCCGACGCGGCGGGCGACATCGCATCCGGCGCGCTCGGTGCCCGTCTCGAAGCCGCGAACGACCCCGACCTCGACCGCCTCGCCGGATCGTTCAACGACATGGCCGACGCCGTCCAGGCCCGGATCGAGCGCGAAGCGCGCTTCGCGTCCGACGTCAGCCACGAGCTGCGGTCGCCGATCACCGCGCTGACCGCCGCCGTCGAGGTACTCGACGCGCGCCGCGACGACCTCCCGGAGCGCACCCAGCAGGCCCTCGACGTCGTCGTCAGCCAGGTCCGCCGCTTCGACGACATGGTCATCGACCTGCTCGAGCTGGCACGCATCGATGCGGGGGCCACCGACATCCACGGCGAGACCGTCGAGCTGCCGGCACTGTGCGAACGCGTGGCGGCCGGATTCGGCCACCCCGGCCTCCCCGTCGAGGTCCAGGCCCGCGCATCACGGGAAGCCTGGGTCGACAAGGTCCGCTTCGAGCGAATCCTCGGCAACCTGCTCGACAACGCCGCCACCCACGGGGGCGGCCCGCTGCGGATCTCGATCGAGCCCGGTCGCGGTGGCTTCGTGCACCTGGCCGTCGAGGACGGCGGACCGGGCGTGGCGGTCAGCGAACGACAGCGCATCTTCGAGCGGTTCGCCCGGGGTAGCGCGGCACGCCACCGCATCGGCACCGGACTCGGATTGGCGCTCGTCGCCGAGCACGCCCGTGCGATCGGCGGCGAGGCCTGGGTCGAGGACCGGCCCGGCGGCGGCGCCCGCTTCGTCGTCCGCGTGCCGACGGAGGCACCGCGGTGAGCGCACCCTCCGGACGTCGCCTCACGTCGGTCCTCGGCACCATCGCCGTGTTCGCGCTCGCCCCGATCGCCGCGTGCGGGCTCGCCGACGACGACACGATCGAGTTCATCCCTCCCGAGGAGATCCCCTTCGGCCTCGACCAGACGACCACCACGACCACCACGACCACCACGACGCTGGTGCCCCAGGCGACCGTCGAGCCGACGGTGCCGACCACCACCACGACACTGTCCCCGGTGCAGACCGCACCCGTCGAGGTCTACTTCGTGATCGGTCTCGACCGGCTGCAACGCCAGACGCTCCAGTTCTCGTTCCCGATCGAACCGCTGCAGGTGCTCGCGCAGCTCGAGGAGGGACCGCCGGCCGACGTCGGGGTCGGACTCCGCACCGCGCTGCGGCCCAACCTCACGACCGGGATCGAGACCGCGGACGGCATCGCCACGATCGACCTCCGGGGGTCGGTGATCAACCGCACGAGCTCACGCGACCAGAACCTCGCGATCGCCCAGCTCGTGCTCACGGTCGGCCGCCTCCCGGGCATCGGGCAGGTCCGCTTCACGCTCGACGGCGAGCCCAGCCGAATCCCGGTGCCGCCCACCTACACGTTGAGCGAGCCCGGCGAGCCGCTCACCTACGAGACGTTCTCGGTGCTGATCAGCAGCATCGAGACACCGCCCACGGTCGTGCCGACCACCTCGGAGCCGGCACCACCGCCCGCCACCCCGGCCCCGACACCACCACCGGTCGTCACCGATCCACCGAACGACGACCCCGACGACGGCGACCGAGACGGCGAGAGTGACGACGGCGACCGAGACGGCGAGAGTGACGACGGCGACCGAGACGGCGAGAGTGACGACGACGATCGCGAGGGGGACGACCGTGACGGCGCCGGCGGCGACGCCGACGGTCAGTAGCCGAGTCGCTCGACGCGATCGGGCCGGTGCTGCCAGTTCTTGTCGACCTTCACCCGCAGTTCGAGGAACGCACCTTCGGGGAGCTGCTCGCGGACGAGCTGCCCCACCCGCTTGAGGACCGCCCCGCCCTTGCCGATCACCATCCCCTTCTGGCTCTCGCGCTCGACGAGGATCTCGACCTTGATGCGGGGCCACTCCCACTCGACGACCCGCGTGGCGATCGAGTACGGGAGCTCGTCGCGGGTCACGGCGAGGAGTTGCTCGCGCACGAGTTCGGCAACGCGTTGTTCCTCGGGAACGTCGCTGATCTGGTCGTCGGGGAAGTAGCGCGGGCCCTCCGGCAGGCGCCCGACGAGGTGCTCGACCAACGGCCCGATGCCCGCCCCCGTCCGGGCCGAGACGGGGA
>SKSP01000303.1 GCA_007122945.1 Ilumatobacteraceae bacterium
GGCGGGTAGGAGTCGAGCACCGTGCCGTGGTGGTCGACCACGACGAACACGAGGCCGTGGCACTCCGGGTTCGGGCAGTGCCGGACGCCGGCGAAACGCATGTGTTCGGACTGCATCTCCCCGTTGGTGAGATCGGTCCCCCGGCTGACGAGCACGCCGACGCGGCTGCACCACGGGCACCGCAACGTCGATGCGTTCGGTGGCGCACTCCCCGCCGTGGACCGGATCCGATCGAGGGTCGGCCCGGTCCGGTCGTCGGTGTACACGCCCGCGACGGTACTCGCCACCGCACCCCCGGGCGGATCAGCCCGAGTGCGGATCCCAGCGCTGCAGCGCGGCCTGGGCGGTCGGCAGCTTGTCGTCGCGCAGATCCTCGATGATCGCGGCGTAGTCGTCGCGCTCGGCGACGAAGTGCTCGAGGAAGTCGCAGAAGCGCTCGCCGAGGTCGACGATGCCGGGGATCAGCCCGACCCGCTTGACGCGCACCGTCGGGACGTGATCACCGGAGATCAGCTGGTCGGAGGCTTCCGGGTCCATGCGGAGGTAGCCGTACGTCTGGAAGGCGGGGATGACCACGTGCCGACGGTCGACGAGGTCGGGGACGGCGATCAGCAGGTTCGTGATCGTCGCGATGAGCGAGTCCTCCACCCGGACCTCGACGTCGTCGCCCTGCCGGATGACGACGTCGCCCATGTCCTCCTCGTTCTCGGCCACGAGCCCCTCGAACGCCGACCAGTCGTCGGACCCTGGATCGGACCCGGGAGCGGGCACGCACGGCGCCTCGTCGACCTCGAGGTCGCGGTAGTCGTTGTAGCAGAACGTGACGGACACCTCGCCGGGCTCGGCGGTCCCCCCGCTCACGGCGTGCCACCGCCCCCGCCGGCCGCCGCGGCCGTCGCCGTGTTCTTCGCGGCGCGGATCTGCTTCAGTTCGTCGGAGGTGTAGGCGTGGAAACCGGGATGCGAGCCCCCGGGCACGGGGAAGAACGCCGCCAGCTTGCCGTTCTTCAGCGCCCCGACGTTGACCCGCAAGCCGTTCGAGAGGTCGACCGAGACCGATACGGGCGACTGCCCGATCGCCGTGCCATCGGGGAGCTTGGTGAGTGCCTCCTCGAGCATCGCCTCGACGTCGTCGACGGTCGTCCTGTGCCCGTCGGTGTGGTACGGGAAGAAGCCGGCTCCCGGCGACACGGTCTTGGCGTTGAGCTTCTGGTACTTGAAGGTGTGCCGCTCCAGGTAGTGCCCCATGTTGCCCTCGGTGATCCCGAGTTCCGCTGCCCGGCGCGCGACGTTCCCGGTGAGCGCCTTGTCGACCGGCGGTTCCTTGTCGAACAGCTCGGCATCTTCCTCCGCACTGCCGTGGATGAACTCGCGACGGATGATCGAGCGCTGCGCGTCGCCACCCTGCTGCACCACGTGGGTGAGCTCGTGGGCGAGCAGCTCCGTGCCGGCCGTGGACGCCAGCGACGGTGCGTCCTGGCCGAGGAAGATGTCGCTGCCGGTGGTGAAGGCGCGCGCCTGGATCGTGCGGTTGAGCGCGTGCGATCGGGCGTCGCTGTGGAGGCGCACGCTGCTGAAATCCGAACCGAACGCGCGCTGCATCTGCTCGCCGACCTCGGCCGGCAAGGACGTGCCCGTCCCTCGAGCCGAACGGACCCGAGACTCGAAGTCGCGGTCGACCGTGCCGCCCTCGGCGCCGATCGTCGACGCGCGGCGGATCCGCGACGTCGTGCTCCGCGAGACGAGGTCACCGTCGCCGGCACCGTCGCCGCCCGCACCGCTGTCGCCCGCACCGCCGCGCCGCAGCGACGCCACGACGTTGCGGGCGACCCGATCGGCCTCCCGCTCGGCGCTGTCGTTCGCGGCTCCGACCAGCATCTTGGCCTGGACCACCATCGAGCTCGCCGTGTCACTCGGCTTCGTCTCGACGACGGGTGAGCGGCGCTCCTGCTCGGTCGGCTCGACGCGCTCGCCCTCCATACGCCGACGGTACCACGTTCCGCGCGAGGCATTCCGCCCAAGGTGGCCGTGATCGTACGGCGCTCGTCGCCGCCGCGATCGACCGACCCGGATCCCCACGTTGACCGGGGTGTGGGCGAACTGTGAGCATGCGATCCGGCCCGCACCGGCGGGTCGGGGGCGACGGCGAGGGGGAACCGAGGGGAACATGGCCTGGGAGTTCGAGACCGATGCAGCGTTCCAGGAGCACCTCGACTGGGTGACCGAGTTCGTCCGGACGGAGGTCGAACCGCTCGACCACGTGATCGAGCACCCCTACGACCTCGCCGACCCGGTCCGCACCGAGCTGATCCGACCGCTCCAGGACCGCGTCCGGGAGCGAGGGCTGTGGGCCTGCCACCTCGGTCCCGAGCTGGGTGGGCAGGGCTACGGCCAGGTGAAGCTCGCGCTGCTCAACGAGATCCTCGGCACATCGCGCGCCGCGCCGATCGTGTTCGGTTGCCAGGCCCCCGACTCGGGCAACGCCGAGATCCTCGCCCACTACGGGACCCCCGAGCAGAAGGAGCGCTACCTCCGGCCGCTGCTCGACAACGAGATCGTGTCGTGCTTCTCGATGACCGAGCCGCAGGGTGGCGCCGACCCGAAGGTGTTCACCACGCAGGCCGTCCTCGACGGCGACGAGTGGGTCATCGACGGGGAGAAGTGGTTCTCGTCGCACGCTCGCTTCGCGTCGTTCCTGATCGTGATGGCGGTCACCGACCCGGAGGCCGAGCCGTACCGGCGGATGTCGATGTTCATCGTCCCCGCCGACACGCCGGGCGTCGAGATCGTCCGCGACGTCGGTCTCGGCTACGAACCCCCGGGCACCGGCACGCACGCGTACATCCGCTACCGCGGCGTCCGCGTGCCCGCCGATCACCTCCTGGGTGGGCGCGGCGACGCGTTCGTGGTGGCCCAGACCCGACTCGGCGGCGGCCGCATCCACCACGCGATGCGCACCGTCGGTGCGGTCCGGCGGGCGTTCGACCTGATGTGCGAGCGCGCCGTGTCACGGACCACCCAGGGTGAGCTGCTCGGGAGCAAGCAGCTCGTGCAGCAGATGGTCGCCGACTCGTGGATCGACATCGAGTCGTTCCGGTTGCTCGTGCTCCGCACGGCGTGGCGGATCGACAAGGAGCAGGACTACCAGAAGGTCCGCGCCGACATCTCGGCGGTCAAGGCGGCGATGCCCCGCGTGTACCACGACGTCGCCGCCCGGGCGTTGCAGGTCCACGGGTCGCTCGGCGTGTCGCACGAGATGCCGTTCGCCGAGATGGTCATCGAGTCGTTCCACATGGGCCTCGCCGACGGACCCACCGAGGTCCACAAGGTCACGCTCGCCCGCCAGGTGCTCGCCCAGCACGAACCCGCCCCGGGGATGTTCCCCACCCGGCACCGGCCGACCGATCGAGACGCGGCGATCGCCCGCTACGCCGAAGTCATCGAGCGCCGCGTCACGGAGGTCTGAGCGATGAGCGCCGACGAGCAGACCCCCGCCGACGAGCAGACCCCCTGGGACACCCCTCCCGACGAGCACCCGCCCGAGCTGGCACCGGTCCGACCCGGGGAGGACCTCGACTGGCCGAGGCTCGAGGCATACCTGCGCGACGCGCTGACCCGCACCGACCCACCCGTCGACGTGCCCGCCGACGCGATGTCGGTGATGCAGTTCCCGAACGGGTCGGCCAACCTCACCTACCTGATCCGGTTCGGCGACCAGGAGTTCGTGCTGCGCCGCCCGCCGTTCGGCCGCGTCGCACCGGGCGCCCACGACATGAAGCGCGAGTACCGCGTGCTGTCACGGTTGTGGCGGGTGTTCGACCGGGCGCCTCGGGCGTACGTGTTCTGCGACGACCACGACATCGTCGGGTCGGACTTCGTGGTGATGGAGCGGCGCGTCGGCGAGGTCGTCCGCGGCGCGGTCCCACCGACGATGGCGCACCATCGCGACGTCGGTCGCCGGATGGGATTCGCCGTGGTCGATGCAATGGCCGACCTCCACCTCGCCGACCCGGCCGCCTGCGGCCTCGAGGACCTCGGTCGGCCCGACGGCTTCGTGCAGCGCCAGGTCGAGGGGTGGTCGACCCGGTGGGGCCTCGTCCGTCCCGACGAGCACGCCGACCCCGACGCGCTCGACCTGATGGACCGCGTCCCCGAACGACTGGCGGCGAGCATCCCACCCCCGACGCGCGCCAGCTTCGTCCACAACGACCTCAAGCTCGACAACTGCCAGTTCGACCCGGCCGACCCCGACCGGGTCGCGGCGATCTTCGACTGGGACATGACGACGCTCGGCGAACCGCTCGTCGACCTGGGCACGCTCCTCAACTACTGGCCCGACCCGTCCGACGGCCCCGATGCCTCCCGGGGGCACGAGGGGATGCGGACGATGGGCTTGCCGAGGCGCGCCGAGGTGGTCGCGCGCTACCGCGACCGGACCGGGTTCGACACGTCGGAAGCCGGCTGGTTCGAGGCGTTCGCCCAATGGAAGACCGCCGTCGTGATCCAACAGCTCCACGACCGGTGGCGGCGCGGCGAGAGCACCGACCCCCGGATGGAGACGATCGCCGACCGCCTCCCGGTGCTCGCACGGACTTCCGCCCGCCTGCTCGACGAGCTCGGCACCTGACCGGAACGCACACGCGACGACGACACCCTCGACACAACGACACCCTCGACGAGGAGAACCGACATGATCGACCGCACGAGCCCTGCCACCGCCTTTCGCGACACGGGCGCCGTCGTCACCGGCGGCGCGAGCGGCATCGGGTTCGCCACCGCCCGCGAGCTCGGCCGGCGCGGCGCGACCGTCGTGCTCGCCGACGTGGAGGCGGGCGCGCTCGACACAGCCGTCGCCGCGCTCGCCGACGACGACATCACCGCCCACGGCGTCGTCTGCGACGTGACCGACCGCGACGCCGTGGTCGCCCTCGCCGACCGGGCCGAGGAGCTCCTCGACGGCATCGACCTCGTCTTCAACAACGCCGGCGTGGCCGTCGGCGGCCCGATCGTCGAGATGACGCACGACGACTGGCGCTGGATCATCGACGTCGACCTGTGGGGCCCGATCCACGGTGTCGAGGTGTTCGTGCCCCGCATGATCGAGGCGGGTCGCGGTGGTCACGTGCTGTTCACGTCGTCGTTCGCCGGGTTGGTGCCGAACATCGAGCTCGGCCCGTACTGCGTGGCGAAGTACGGCGTGGTCGCCCTCGCCGAGGTGCTCGCCCGCGAGCTGCGCGAGCACGAGATCGGCGTTTCGGTGCTGTGCCCGATGCGCGTCGGGACGAACATCGACGCCTCGGAGCGCAACCGCTCGGCCGACTACGGCGGCCCCGAGGCGAGCTCGCCCGTGCCCGCCCAGGACGACGAGAACGCGGACCTCGCCGGTCGGGTGATCGACGTCGAGGGTGTCGCCCGGATGACCGTCGACGCCGTCGTGCACCGCCGCTTGTACGTGCTCCCCCACGAGGAGAGCCGCGAGTCGATCCGCCGCCGCTTCCAGCGCATCGACCGCACCTTCGACGAACAGGCCGGCGAGATGCTCAACCCGTGAGGTGACCGGAGACGTCGACGAGGAAAGCAGCCGTCGCCGACGTGAAGATGCACACGCTCCCACCAGCACCCAACCCGACCCGCGACCACCACCTCACGCACCGACCCCGCCGAGATCGGCCCCGTCGACGCCAACAGACCATCGACCGTCGCACCCGGCACAGGCGTGTCCAACAACCGCGCCGGCGACATCGCCTCGTACGACGAGTCAGCACCGCCGTTACAACGTCGGCACCGCCAACGTTTCGCCCGCAGCACGCGCGGGTACGCGTCGAACCCAGCAAGCGACAGCATGGAGAACCATCATCATGAGCAA
>SKSP01000241.1 GCA_007122945.1 Ilumatobacteraceae bacterium
GTGGTCGTGGCTCAGTGGTCGTGCGAGTGATCGTGCGAGTGGTCGTGGTCGTGGTCGTGGGGCACCATCGCATGGCTGAGGTCGTGGGCCTGGAACGCCAGCTCGGCGGCGGCGCGCACGTCGCCAGCGGTCAGCGCGGCGTCGAGCGCGACGAGCACGTCGCGCAGGCCGTCGAGGTCGGCGCCGGCCGGCACGTCGGTGTGCTCCAGGCTCGCGAGCGCGGCGGCCACGAGGGCACGCTGCCGCTCGGGCTCGAAGGTCCCGAGGTGCAGCTCGTCGTCGAGGGCGTGGAGCGCGTCGGCGTCGAGCCCGAGCGTCGGATCGTGGTGGACGGCGCCACCGTCGGCCCCCGCCCCGTACCCGCCGTGGCTGCCGTGCTCGCCGTGGCTGCCGTGCTCGCCGTGGCTGCCGTGCTCGCCGTGGCTGCCGTGCTCGCCGTGGCTGCCGTGCCCGTCGTGGCTGCCGTGCTCGTCGTGGCTGCCGTGCCCGTCGTGGCTGCCGTGCCCGGACGACCCGTCGACGTCGCGGCGGATCTCGGCGACGACCACGAGCTCCCCACCGGCGAGCGCGCCGCCGAGCTGGAACGTCAGCTCGGTCTCGTCCAGGAGCTGGAGGTCGAGGCGGTCGACGTCGATCAGCATGACGTGCGCGCCGCCCGGTTCGAGCACCAGCTCACCGCCGGCGGGCACCGCGAATCCCTCGGTGCGGTGCTCCATCCGCATCACGCCGTCGTCGTCCATGACGGTCTCGTGCAGCTCGGCCGTGGCGAGCGGCGACGTCACGTCCTCCACGAGCACGTCGTCGTCGCCACGGTTCACGAACGTGAGGTACGCGGCGGCGACGGACTGGCCCATCGCCGGCATCCGCACCCAGGCGTCACGGGCCTCGAGCACGTCCAACGCGACCGCGTCGGCGTCGACCGCGTCGTCGGGGGCATCGTCGTCCGGGGCATCGGGGGCATCGTCGTCGGGTGCGTCGTCGTCGGCACCGACGGGCTCGGTCGCCACCGGTGCTCCGGTGGCCGGGACGGCGTCGTCGTCGGCATCGTCGTCGCTGCCACAGCCGACGGCCAGCACGAGCGCCACCACGGTGGACACGGCCGCGCACCGCCGACCGGCCCGTCGCTCCCACATCGCCACCCGCGTCATCGCGCTCCTCTCACCTCTCGCACCTCTCTGCACCTCTCTGCACCTCTCGCACCTCTCGCACCTCTCCGGTCATTCCTTCACCGGTCGTCCGAGCGCCCCGTCGAGTTCCCCGCACCCCGGTTCTGACGACATCCACGATCGCCCAGTGAACAAGATCCACCACGGAGAGTCGAGCCATCCGAGTGGTCAGGCCACCTCGGGGAACGAGCGGGACCGCCCCCGGCATCGTCAGAACCCGGGGTGGTGGGGGCAAGACGGGGGCGGGGTGGGTCCGAACCGTGGGCAGGGACGCAGACCAGGCGGGTCGTCACCGGCGATGATGCCGGCGGCGGCGTGGATGGGAAGATGCCATCCGGTATCCGTGTCGTGGCGTAGAAGGTCGTGGCGTAGAGGGTCGTGGCGTAGAGGGTCGTGGCGTAGAGGGTCGTGGCGTAGAGGGTCGTGGCGTAGAGGGTCGTGGCGTAGAGAAAGGTGTGGACGAGATGGACGAGACCAACGACACGGGCGAACCGACGGGTGACGCGGCGGCCGACGAAGCGGGCGAGCGCACGCGCTCGCCGGCGCGGTGGGCGATGTGGATCGGCATCGGGCTGGTCGCCGTCGTGGCCCTCGGGTTCGGCGCGATCTTCATCTACGCCAACTTCATCAACGACCCCGCGGACGAGCTGACGGCCGACGACCTGCGGGAACGTCTGGAGGCGCCGGCGACGGCGCCCACGACGGCGCCCGCCGGCGAAGCGAGCGACGGTGGCGACGACGGCGACACGGCGGGCACCACGGACGACACGACGACGACCGAACCCCCACCGCCGCTCACCACGCCGCTCACCACGCCGCCGGTCACCGAGTCCCCCGCCGCGCCGGACGCGCCCGACGTCGAGGGCGAGTGGCGGGCCACGCCGGCGTCCGAGCTCGGGTACCGCGTGACCGAGGTCCTGTTCGGCGTGGACACCGAGGGCGTCGGCCGCACGAACGACATCACCGGTTCACTCGTCATCCAGGGGACGACGGTGGTGGCGGCGGCGTTCGAGGTCGACATGGCGACCGTCGAGAGCGACGACAGCCGGCGCGACGGCCAGTTCCGGGGCCGGATCATGACCGTCGCCGAGTACCCGACGGCGGACTTCGTGCTCACCGAGCCGATCGAGCTCGGCGAGATCCCGCCACCCGGCGAGCAGATCACCGCCACCGCCACCGGCGACCTCACCCTCCGGGGTGTCACCAACCCCGTGACGTTCGACGTCACGGCCCAGCTCCAGGGCGACCGCATCGGGGTGCTCGGCACGATCCCGGTCGTGTTCGCCGACCACGACATCGTCAACCCGTCGATCGCCGGCATCACCACCGAGGACAACGGCCTCCTCGAGTTCGTCCTCGTCTTCGAACGCTGAACCGTCCGCGGCAACCGACCAGAAACCGCCGATCGGCGCGGACGGAACCGCCACCACCCCACCCGAACCGTCCGCGGCAACCGACCAGAAACCGCCGATCGGCGCGGACGGGACGCCAGGGTCAGGAGGCGGGGGCCTGGGTGCGGCGCCAGGCGGCCTCGAGGGCGGCGTAGCGGCCGCCGAGGCGGACGAGCTCGTCGTGGTCGCCGAGCTCGACGATGTGGCCGACACCGTCGACGAGGTCGACGACCGCGACCCGATCGGCGCGCCGTACCGTCGACAGTCGGTGGGCGACGACGATCACCGTCCGGCCGGTCATCAGCCGTTCGAGCGCCATCTCGACCTCGGCTTCGGTGCCCGGGTCGAGGTTGGAGGTCGCCTCGTCGAGCACCAGCACGTCGGGGTCGACGAGCGCCGCCCGGGCGAGCGAGACGAGCTGGCGCTCGCCGGCCGACAGCCGCGACCCGCGCTCGCGCACCTCGGTGTCGAGGCCCTCCGGGAACGCCTCGAAGTGACCGAGCACGCCGATCGCCGCGAGGGCGCCGCGCACCTCGTCGTCGGTGGCGTCCGGGCGGGCGACGCGCAGGTTGTCCGCGACCGTCCCGCCGAACAGGAAGCCCTCCTGGGGCACCACGATGATCCGCCGCCGCAACGAGGCGAACGTCGCGTCGCGCAGGTCGACGCCGCCGTAGGAGACCGCGCCGACGTCGGGGTCGTACAGCCGGGCCATCAGCTTGGCGAGGGTCGACTTGCCGGCCCCCGTCGGCCCGACGAGCGCCAGCCGCTCCCCCGGCGCGACCGTGATCGAGGCGTCGGCGACGGCCGGCCGCCTCGATCCGGCGGCGGCACCCGGGTAGGTGAACGTCACGTCGTCCACGACGAGCGCGCCGTCGGTCGGGAGATCCACGGCGCCGGGTCGCTCGTCGACCTCCGGTTCGGTGTCGAGGATCTCGAACAGCTTGTGCAGCGAGGCGATCGACGACTGCAGCGTGTTGTACAGCTGGGAGAGCTGCTGCACCGGCTCGAACAGCCCGGCGAGCAACAGGACGACGGCGACGACGGTGCCGACGGTGACGTCGCCGCGGGCGACCAGCCAGCCACCGGCGCCGATCGCCAGCGCGGTCGCCAGCACGCCACAGAACTCGACGAGACCGAAGTACCACGTCGAGACCTTCACGCTGTGCAGGTGCGAGTCGTACAGCGAGCGGTTCGACATGCGGAAGCGGCGGCGCTGCTCGGGCTCGCGACCGTACGCCTGGATGACCCGGACGCCGCTGATGCCCTCCTGGAGCGCGGAGAGGTTCTGGCCGACCCGTTCGCGCACCTCGAGGTAGGCCCGGTTGGAGTCGCGCTGGAACCGGATCGACGCGGCGACGATGACCGGCAGCACGAGCAGCGCGACGAGCGTGAGCTGCCACGACAGCACGAACAGCGTGCCGAGCGACAGCGTGATCAGGATCGACGCGGAGACGAACTGCAGCAACCCCCACTGCACGAGCTCGGACATCGACTCGATGTCCGCGGTCATCCGCGACACCAGCACCCCGGCCTTGTTGCGGTCGTGGAACGCGACCGGCTGGCGTTGGATGTGGCCGAACAGGCGGATCCGCAGCGCCCGCAGGAACCCCTCCCCGGCGAGGTTCACGTACACGTACTGCTGGCGGCCACCGACGTAGGCGACGAGGGCGAACGCCACGTACAGCACGATCGCCGTGTTGAGCGCGCCGCGGTCGCCCGGCACGATCCCGGCGTCGATCGCGTGCCGAACGAGCACGGGGCCGGCCACGGTCGCGCTCACCGACATGGCGACGAACCCGACCGCGGCGAGCGCGAGCAGACGGAACGGTCGCGCCATCCGGGCGGCGCGGCGCAGCACCTTGGTCGCCTCGGTGCGGTCGAGGCGTTCGTCGTCGGTGACGCCGTGGCCGACCCGCACGTCAGCCTCCCCCGCGCCCGGTCGCGGGTCCCCCGGTGCCGGCGGTGTCGCCGGGTGGCGCCATCGCCGCGAGCACCTCGCGGTACCGCTCGCTCGTGGCGAGGAGCCGTTCGTGGGTGCCGGTCGCCGCGACACGTCCGTCGTCGAGCAACACGACGGTGTCGGCGATCGCGATCGTCCCCGGCCGGTGCGCGATCACGATCGTCGTGCGCCCCCGCATCACGGTCTCCATGGCGGCACGGATCTCGTGTTCCTTGGACGGGTCGACGGCGCTGGTGGCGTCGTCGAGCACGAGGATCCGCGGATCCGACACGATCGCCCGGGCGATCGCGATCCGTTGCCGCTGACCGCCCGACAGCGAGAAGCCGCGCTCGCCGAGCAACGTGTCGTAGCCGTCGGGCAGCTCGACGACGAAGTCGTGTGCACCGGCGAGGCGGGCGGCGCGCTCGATCGTCGCGTCGTCGGCGTCGGGGCGGGCGAACGCGATGTTGGCGGCGACGGTGTCGTGGAACAGCAAGGTGTCCTCGAACACCACCCCGACCGCGCGGCGGACCTCGTGCACCCGCAGGTCGCGCACGTCGATCCCGTCGATCTCGACCGCGCCGGCGTCCACGTCGTAGAAGCGCAACAGCAACCGGGCGACGGTCGACTTGCCCGACCCGGTCGCGCCGACGAGGGCGACCGACGCTCCCGGCTCGACGTCCACGTCGAAGCCCCGCAGCACCGGACCGGCCCGCCCGGGATCGGCGGCGGCGTCGGGTGCGTCGTACCCGAACGTGTCGTACCCGAACGTCACGTCGCGGAACCGGACGGCACCACCCGTCGACCCGACCGGCGGCAGCTCGCGGGGGACGGGCGGGTCGGCGATCGCCGGCACGGTGCCGAGCACCTCGTGCACGCGCTCGAGCGCCGCCGCGGCGCGCTGGCCGAACGCGATCGTCATGCCGATCGTGCGCAGCGGCCACACGAGCAGGGCGACGTAGAAGTTGAACGCGACGAGTGCACCGATCGTGAGGTCGCCGTCGATCACCCGGTAGCCGCCGATGCCGAGCACGGCGATCAGCCCGAGCGACGGCAACAGGTCGATCGCCGGCAGGTACCGGGCCCGCACCCGAGCGGCGTCGAGCGAGACCCGCCGGATGTCGTCGGCCTCGACGCGCAGCCGCTCGGCCTGCACGCCCTCGGCACCGAACCCCTTCACGACGCGCACACCGGCGACGCTCTCCTCGACGACGGTCGCCAGCTGCGCCTGTTCGGCCTGCACGGCGAGCACGGCCGGGTGGATCGTCTGGGAGAACCGACGGGCGGTGACGTTGACGAACGGCAGCGGCGCCAGCGCGACGACGGCGAGCAGCGGGTCGGTGAGGAACAGCACGACGACGACGCCGA
>SKSP01000189.1 GCA_007122945.1 Ilumatobacteraceae bacterium
CCGGGTGCGCGCCGCCTGCGAGGAGATCGGCCGCGACCCGGACGAGCTGACGTGGTCGGTCGCCCTCGTCGTGTGCGTCGGCGCCGACGACACCGACATGGCCCGTCGTGCCGCCGCGATCGGGCGCGAACCCGACGAGCTCCGCGAGAACGGGGTGGCCGGCACGCCCGACGAGGCGGTCGCGACGCTGCGGCGATGGGTCGACGAGGCCGGTATCGAGCGGATCTACCTCCAGGTGCTCGATCTCGCCGACCTCGACCACCTCGACCTGATCGCCACCACCCTCCCCTGACCCGTCCGCGGCAACCGACTCACTTCGGTCGATCGGCGCGGACGGAACCGACCACCACCGACCAAACCGTCCGCGGCAACCGACTCACTTCGGTCGATCGGCGCGGACGGAACCGACCACCTCCGACCAAACCGTCCGCGGCAACCGACTCACTTCGGTCGATCGGCGCGGACGGATCGGTCAGGGGCGGTGGCGGCGGTCGCGGAGGAGGACCTCTTGGGCGACGGTGGCGACGTGGAGTCCGTCCGCGTCGAAGACGTGCCCGATACTGAGGCCGCGGCCGCCGACGAAGTGGTGGCAGGAGAAGTCGTGCAGGTGCCACCGGTCGGCGCGACCCGGACGGTGGAACCACATCGTGTGATCGAGACTCGTGCCGAAGAAGTGCTCCGACTCGGCCTCGTCGTGGGCGACGGGGTGCGACGCCCGGATCGAGTCGTTCGGGAGGTCGTCGGAGAGGTACGCCAACCAGCACTGGTGGAGGACGTTCGTGGTCGGGTCGTCGAGCTCACCGATCTCGGTGTCGACCTTCATCCAGGCGATGACCCGCCCTGCCGGGGCACGGCCCGCCGGTCCGTCCGGCAGGCGATTGGCCGGGACGAAACAGCGCGCGAACGACTCGGCCCACGACGTCTCCTCCAGCTCGTCGGGGCCGGGCACCGGCGGCATCTCGATCGTCTGGTACCCGGGCGACGGCTCGGGCCGCTGGAACGAGCACTCGGCGTTGAGGATCGCCCCGACGGCTTGACGTGCCACCACCCGGCGTGTCACGAACGTCCGGCCGTTGCGGATGCGGTCGACCTCGTAGCGGACCGGTTCGGTGTGATCGCCCCGCCGGATGAAATAGGCGCGGATCGAGTGGGCGTCGAACCCGTCCTCGACGGTGGCGCGACCCGCCCGGAGGGATTGGGCGACGATCTGCCCGCCGTACAGCCCGCCCCACGGGTAACGGGGACCGCTCCCGACGAAGGTATCCGGACCATGGGCCGCGAGTTCGAACATCGCATGGAGACTATTGCATGTACCGTTTTCCACCATAAGATCGGGGTATGCCCGAACGACGTGGACCCAAAGGACCGATGAGCGACGAGCACAAAGCAAAGCTCGCGCAAGGCCGAGCCGACGCCAAAGCGGTCAAGGGGTATTTGGAAGCACTGCGCGCCAACAAGCCGAAGCGAGGGCGCAAGCGGACCCCGGACTCGATCAACAAGCGGCTCGGCACCATCGAGGATCAATTGGCAGACGCCGAACCACTCGACGAGCTCAAGTTGATCGAGGAGCGCCGGCGACTCCACGAGGAGCTGGAGTCGCTCGAGGCCACCGTCGACATCGCCGAGCTCGAGGCCGAGTTCGTCAAGGTCGCCAAGGGCTACAGCGAGCGCCAGGGGATCTCGTACGCCTCGTGGCGCGAGGTCGGCGTCGAGCCGGCCGTGCTCAAGCAGGCCGGGATCAGCCGGGCGAGCTGAGATCGTCGAGATCGTCGAGGGCGTCGATCGCTCGGCCGGCGTGCCGCAGCGAGCGCTCGAGGTCGAACGCCTCGTCGAGCACGGCGTCGAGCCCGTCGGCCCGCCCATCGCCCAGCAGACCGACCAGTTCGTCGTCGGCGGCGAGCAGCTCGCGGAACGGGCGCTCGGTCTCCCACGCCGCCATCGCGTTGCGCTGAACGATCCGGTACGCGTCGTCACGTGACGCACCGGCCCGCACGAGGGCCAAGAGCACCGGCTGGCTGAACACCAGACCGTGGCTGGCCTCGAGATTGGCGCGCATCCGAGCCGCCGACACCTCGAGTCGGGAGAGCAGCCGTTCCGTACGCTTCACGACGTAATGGGCGAGTGTCGTCGAGTCCGGCAGGACGATCCGCTCGACCGACGAGTGCGAGATGTCGCGCTCGTGCCACAGCGCCACATCCTGCAAACCGGCCTGCAGGTTCGAGCGCAACACCCGCGCCAGACCCGAGATCGTTTCGGCCGAGATCGGGTTGCGCTTGTGGGGCATCGCGGAGGAACCCTTTTGCCCCGGGCGGAAGCCCTCCATCGCTTCGCGCACCTCGGTGCGCTGCAGGTGGCGCAATTCGACGGCGATCAACTCGCACGTGGCACCGACCGCGGCACACGCCCAGAGGAGCTCGGCGTGCCGGTCACGGGAGATCACCTGCGTGGCGGGCACGGGCGTCAACCCGAGCGCCGCACCGACGTGGGCCTCGACCTCGGGCGGCACGTTCGAGTACGTGCCGACCGCCCCGCTCAGCTTCATCACGCCGACCGCGTCGCGCGCGGCGAGCAATCGACGCCGGTCACGGTCGACCTGCAGCGCCCACAGCGCGACCTTGGCACCGAACGTGGTCGGCTCGGCGTGCACGCCGTGGGTGCGGCCGATCATCACGGTGTCGCGGTGCTCGCCGGCGACCCCGACGAGGGTGTCGCGCAGCGAGCCGGCGGCACCGACGAGCAGGTCGGCGGCGTCGCGCATCGACCAGCACAGGGCGGTGTCGACCACGTCGGAGGACGTCAGGCCGAAGTGGATCCAGGCGCCGTCGGGCTGACCGACGTGGTCCTGGACGACGTCGACGAACGCGGCGACGTCGTGGTCGGTGACCGCCTCGCGATCGGACACCGCCGCGACGAACGCGTCGTCCACGACCGGCGCCCGATCGCGACAGGCTCGGGCGGCGTCGATGGGCACGAGGCCCAGCGCAGCATGGGCCTCGGTGGCGAGCAGCTCGACCTCGAGCCACCGCCCGAAGCGGCTCGGGTCCGACCAGAGCGCAGCGGTCTCGGGCGTCTGGTAGCGGGGGATCACGCCGGCACCATCACATCGGATCGCACATCGGATCGCACATCGGATCAGCCCGGCTCACGCGGTCCACAGCAGGTAGTCGTCGCGGTCGGCACCGACGCCGACCACCCGGACGGGTACGCCGACCTGCTCCTCGACGAGCGAGAGGAATGCCTGGGCCTCGGCCGGGAGATCGCTGCGCATGCGGGTGGAGGCGAGCGACGTGCCCCAACCCGGCAGCGTGGCGTACACCGGCTCGACCCGGCCGAGCACGTCGGCGCGGTCGGGGTGGTGCGACAACTCGGCGCCGTCGAGGCGATAGCCGGTGCACACCCGCACGGTGTCGAACCCGTCGAGCACGTCGAGCTTCGTGAGCGCGATCTCGGTCAGGCTGTTGAGTCGCACCGCCTGGCGGAGCATCACGCAGTCGAGCCACCCGGCCCGGCGACGCCGGCCGGTGACGGTGCCGTACTCGCGCCCGACGTCGACGAGACGGTCGCCGTCGGCATCGGTGAGCTCGGTCGGGAACGGTCCGGCGCCGACGCGCGTCGTGTACGCCTTGGTGATGCCGACCACACGGTCGATCGTCCGCGGCCCGAGGCCGGTGCCGGCGCACGCCCCGCCGGCGGTCGGGTTCGACGAGGTGACGTACGGATAGGTGCCGTGGTCGAGGTCGAGGAACGTCGCCTGGGCGCCCTCCAACAGGATCTCGTGACCCGCCGCCAGCGCGTCGTGCAACAGCGCGACCGTGTCGGTGACGAAGGGCTGCAGCCGCTCGGCGTACCCGACGAACGTCGCGACCACCTCGTCGACGTCGATCGTGTCGCCGCCGGCGGCCGCGATCAGCTGGTTCTCCGCCGTCGCCCGGGCCCGCACCGAGGTGGCGAACGCGCCCAGGTTGGCGACCTCGCCGGCCCGGATCCCGACCCGGCGCGCCTTGTCGGCGTAGGCCGGGCCGATGCCCTTCAGCGTCGTGCCGATCTTGTCGTCGCCGCGCATCGCCTCGGCGATCGCGTCGTGGGCCTGGTGCCACGGGAAGATCAGGTGAGCGAGGCTCGACACCTTCAGGTCAGCGCACGAGATGCCGCGCGACTCGAGCGTGTCGACCTCGTGGAACAGCGTCGGCAGGTCGACCACGACCCCGTTGGCGATCACCGGGACCACGTGGTCGTACAGCACGCCGCTCGGGATGAGCTGCAGGGCGTAACGCTCGTCGCCCACCACGACCGTGTGCCCCGCGTTGTGGCCACCCTGGTAGCGCACCACGTGGGTGTGCTCCTTGGCGAGCAGGTCGATGATCTTGGCCTTGCCCTCGTCGCCCCACTGGGCGCCGACGACGACGGTGACGGGCATGCAACGCTCCCGGGAGACACGGACGGAACGTGGGGTGACGCTATCCCAGGGCCGCGGTCCGCGTGCAGCCGTTACCGTCTGGGGCATGAGCGTGATGCGTCGGGCGACGTGGGCCCGGATGGACGAGGGCGAGCGGGCCGCGTTGTGCGCTCGCGGTCTCGACGACATCTTCGACCCCGCGCTGCGGGCCTCGATCGGCGAGCTGATCGAGGACGTGCGCGAGCGCGGCGACGCCGCCGTGTGCGACGCACTCGCTCGCTTCGACGGGATCGAGGTGGCGCCCGACGGGCTCCGGGTGACCGACGACGAGCTCGACGGCGCAACCGTGTCCGGCGAGGTCGACGCGGCGATCGACGACGCGATCGCCCACCTGCGCGCGTTCAACGAGCAGCAGCTCTCGCGGATCGGCGACTGGAGCTTCGAGATCGAGCCAGGGTTGACCGTCGGCGAGAAGATCGGCCCGATCTCGTCCGCCGGGTTGTTCACGCCGTCGGGGAAGGCCAGCTACCCGAGCGTCGCCTACCAGCTCGCCGTCCCGGCCGTCGTCGCCGGCGTGCCCGAGCTGGCGCTCGTCGTGCCGCCGGTCCCCGGTGGCGGCGGCGAGGTGGACCCCGCCGTACTCGTCGTGTGCCGCAAGCTCGGGCTCCGGGACGTGTTCCGCGTCAACGGTCCCGCCGGTGTCGCCGCACTCGGCTTCGGCACGGCGACGATCCCCCGCGTCCGCAAGGTCGTCGGCCCGGGATCACCCGCGGTCACGCTCGCCCAGGTCGAGATGCAACGCCACGGCACGGCGACGATGATGCTGCTCGGACCGACCGAGAGCATCGTCGTCGCCGACGGGACCGCCGACCCCGAGCAGCTCGCCGCCGACCTGTTGATCGAGGCCGAGCACGGCACCGACACCTCCGTCGTGCTCGTGACGACGTCGGCCACCGTCGCCGACGCCACCGACACGGCGCTCGCCGAGCAGCTCGCCGATCTCCCCGACGTGCGCGCCACGGCCGCGCGGGCGGCGCTCGGCCCGAACGGTGGGTGCATCCTGGTCGGCTCGCTCGACGAGGCGCTCGAGGTGGTCAACCGGTACGCGCCCGAACACCTCCAGCTCGCGGTCGCCGACGACGAGCTCGAGCGGGTCGCCGACGGCGTGGTGAACGCCGGCGAGGTCCTGCTCGGTCAGCACACCCCGTTCAGCGCGGCGAACTTCGTGATCGGGTGCCCGGCGAGCCTGCCGACCAGCGGGTTCGCCCACGTCTCCTCGGGGATCACCGCCGCCACGTTCCTGAAGCGGACCGCCGTCGCCCGTGCCGACGCCGACGCCCTGGCTCGCATGACGCCCTCGGTCGTGGCCCTCGCCGACCACGAGGGGTTCCCGGCGCACGCGGCGGCCCTCCGCCGGCGGCCCCTCCGCTGATCACCCCTCCGCTGATCACCCCTCCGCTGATCACC
>SKSP01000541.1 GCA_007122945.1 Ilumatobacteraceae bacterium
CCGACGCCGACGAGGACGCGACCGACGCCGACGAGGACGCCGCCGACAGCCAGGACGCCGACGGGACCGACGCCTGAACACTCGGGCCGCGCTCGAACGGTGTGTCGGTGACGCCGAGGGGTTCCTGCAACGTGGCCTCGGCAGCGAGCCGCTGCTCCACGAGAGCGGCTCGTACGAGGATCTGCTCTCGCTCGCCCACGTCGACGCCGTCCTGACCGGGAGCGGGCTGCGACGGCCGGCCGTCCGCCTCGTGCGCGACGGTGAGACCGTCGACCCGACGACGTGGACCAAGCGCGTGCGCACCGGCGCGGTGACCGTGGACGACGCGGTCGACCCGGACCGCGTGCTCGACGAGTACGCCGCGGGGGCGACCGTCGTGCTGCAGTCGTTGCAGCGGTGGTGGCCCCCGGTGACACGGTTCTGCCGTGACCTCGAGACCACGCTCACCCACGCCGTCCAGGCCAACGCCTACCTGACCGGCCCCGACGCCGTCGGGTTGGCGCCGCACCACGACACGCACGACGTGTTCGTGCTGCAGATCCACGGCACCAAGCACTGGGTGGTGCGCGAGCCACTCGTCGACGCGCCGCTGCGCCGACATCGCTCGGAGCCCGACACCGCCGGCCGGCAGCCGGTGCTGTTCGAGACCGAGCTGCGACCCGGGACGTGCATGTACCTACCGCGGGGGGTCGTCCACTCCGCGCGTGCGCAGGCGGGCTCGTCGCTCCACCTCACGATCGGCGTGCTCGCGACGACGGCGGCCGACGTCGTGCGGCTCGTCGGCCGGCTCGCCGGCGACGACCCCGCGCTCCGCCGGACCCTGCCCCTGGGTTGGGCGCACGATCCCGCGGTAGCAGTCGCCGCGGTGAAAGGGATCCTCGACGAGCTGGTCGAGTTCACCGCAGGGCTGGACGCGTCCGACCTCGCCGGCCGGCTGACCGACGGGTTCGTCACGTCCCGCCGCGGTGCACCACAGGGGCGACTGCTCGACCTGGAGCGATCCTCCTCGATCGACGACGACACCATCGTCGTGCGCCGCGAGACACCGGTGTCGCGGATCGACGAGGTCGACGGTCGACTCCGCATCCGGACGGCTGACCGGACGGTGGAGTCACCGGCGGTCGTCGGCCCGGTCGTCCACCGCTTGTTCGACGGGCATCCGCGCCGGGTGGGTGAGCTCGCCGACCTCGCCGATGCCGAGAGCCGGGTGGTCCTGGTGCGACGGCTCGTGCGCGAGGGCCTGCTCCGGATCGTCCCCGACGGGAGTGACGTCGATGCCTGATGCGAACGTCCGCTGCGCCCCGCTGTCGGTGCGTCGCGGAGAACCGCTCCACGCGACCGCATCGCGGGTGCGCCGCTGGCTCGTCGTCGAGCAGCCGGGGCCGTGGGGACGCACCGCGCTCGTCGAGAGCCGGCTCGACCACCAGGTCGCCAGGGCGCTGCAGTCGCACGGCAAGCGGCACGGCGTCCGCATCCTCCTCGCCCGCCGCACCGGCCACCGGCAGACACCCGACCACCGTCGCGTGTACCTCGCCCACACCGCTCCCGAGGGCGGATGGATCGAGCAGACAACGTGCCGCGAGGCCGACCTCGCCGACCTCGATCTGTCGGTGCTGCGCTCGCCCGAGAGCCCGGGCGTCGGCGAGCGCGGGCCGGCGGCACTGACCCTCGTGTGCACGCACGGCAGGCACGACGCGTGCTGCGCCAACGAGGGTCGACCGGTGGCCCGGGCGCTCGCCGCCGCCGACGCACCCGACGTCTGGGAGTGCTCCCACATCGGGGGGGACCGCTTCGCCGCGAACGTCGTGTCGCTCCCGTCGGGCATCTACCTCGGCCGGGTGCCACCCGATCGCGCCGCGCCGATCGTCGCCGACCTGGCCGCCGGCCTGCTCGACCTCGACCACTACCGGGGCCGGAGCTGTTGGCCGACGATCGTGCAGTTCGCGGAGCTGGCGGCGCGGCGAGCGCTCGGCGAGCGGCGGATCGACGGCCCGACGCTGGAGCGCTCGTCCGTCGACGGCGACGAGCTCGCCGCCACGTTCCGTCGCGACACCGACGTCGTCGACGTGCGGGTTCGCCGCCGGCGCGCCGACCCGGCGCGCCTCACCTGCTCGGGCGGTACCGGCCGACCCTGGTCCTACGAGCTGCTGGACGTGTCACTGCGCTGACGCCGCACGTCGCCACGGCGTCAGCGCCACGGTGTGGCGAGGAGCACCAGCACGACGACACCGACCACGACCCGATAGACGACGAACACGTCGAACGAGCGGGTGCGCACGATCCGCAGCGTGGCCCAGACCGCGGCCCAGCCCGTCACGGCCGCGACCACGAAGCCGACGGCGAACGGGGTGCGGAACTCCTCGGGCACACCGCTCCCCCGGACGACGTCCACGATGCTGAACAGGCCGGCGCCGGCGATGATCGGGATCGACATCAGGAACGAGATCCGCGCCGCCGAGTCGCGCCCGAACCCGAGGAACCGACCGACGGTGATCGTGACGCCCGATCGGGAGACCCCCGGCTGGAGGGCGAGCGCCTGGCCGAGGCCCATCGCGATCGCATCGCGCAGGCGGAACGTCGTGATGTCACGGCTGCCGCGCCGCCGGTCCGCCCAGGCGAGCAGCAACCCGAAGGCGATCAGCATCACCGCGATCAGGGCGATGCTCGTGTCGTTCTGCAGCGCGTCGCCGAGCAGCACCCCGGTGATCGCCCCGGGCACCGCCGTCACCACGAGCAGCCACGCGATGCGGGCGTCGGGGTCGCTGCGCCGACCGGAGTCGAGCACGGCGGCGAGTCCGGCGCGGACGTAGCGGACGAGGTCGTGCCGGAAGTAGGCGATCGCTCCCGCCAGGGTGCCGAGGTGGACGGCCACGTCGAACGCCAGCTCGAGGTCGGGTGCCCCGTCGAACACGTCCCAGCCGAACAGCCACCGGGCGAGCACGAGGTGACCGCTCGAGGAGACCGGGAAGAACTCGGTCAGGGCCTGGACGACGGCCAGCACGACGGCTTGGAGGATGGACATGTCGGGTCGGCTCGGGGAAGCCGCAGCGTCGACGCCGAGCGGCTGGTCGGCGGAACGCTACCCGTGCCCCGTTCCGTCCGCGCCGACCTACCGGTTCCGGTCGGTTCCGGCAGACGGTTCGGGGGGGAGGGGGGTGAGGGCCACCTCGGTGATGCTGTGGCGGACGATCGAGCGCACGTCGATCCGCCAACCGGCGACGTCGACGCCGTCGCCCTCCTCGGGGAACCGGGCGAGCTCCTCGAGCACGAGCCCGGCGATCGTCGCGTAGTCGCCCGGTGGGAGCTCGACGTCGAGGTCGACCAGGTCGTGCACGGGGAACCGGCCGGGGACGACGATGACACCACCGGGCTCGCGACGCACGGTGCTGAGATCGGTGTCGGTCTCGTCGTAGATCTCCCCGACGAGCTCCTCCACGAGGTCCTCGACGGTGACGATCCCCGCAGCGCCGCCGTGTTCGTCGACGACGAGGGCCATCTGCAGCCGCTGGTGCTGCAGCTCGCGCAACGCGGTGAGCACCCGGGCCGGTTCCGGGAAACCCGGGAGGGGCGACGTGACGTCGCCGGCCGGACGGTCGCCACCGTCGATCAGTTGGCGCAGGTGGACCACCCCGAGAGCGCGGTCGAGATTGCGTCCCTCGGCGACCGGAGCCCGGGAGTGCCCCGATTCCTTGAGCGCCAGCAGCGCCTCGCGGCTCGGCTGGGCGGCGTCGAGCACGAAGACGTCGCCGCGCGGGACGACGATCTCGCCGAGGGTCCGCCCGGCGATCTCGAACGCGCCGTCGATGACCTGACGCTGCTCGGGCGTGAACGCGTCCTGCACGGCCACCATGTCGCGGAGCTCGTCGGTCGTGATGTCCTCGCGGTGGACCTCCGGGTCGCCACCGAGCAGCCGCACTGCGAGGTCCGTCGAGTGCGAGAGCAGCCACACGACCGGACGCGTGAAGCGCGAGAGCACGTCGAGCGGCCGCGCCATGACGAGCGCCCATCGCTCGGCCTTCTGCATCCCGAGGCGTTTCGGCGCCAACTCGCCGAGCACCAGCGTGACGTACGCGAGCACGAGGGTGACCACGACGACCGCCGTCGGCGCGGCGGCGCGACCCAGCACCCCGAGCCGGGCCTCCACCGGACCGGCGAGCGTGAGCGCAGCCGCGGCCGACGCGAAGAAGCCCGCCAGCGTGAGTGCGATCTGGACGGTCGCGAGGAAGCGGTTCGGCTGACGGGCGAGCCGTGCGAGCACCGCTCCGGTCCGCGAGCGCTCCTCCAGCCGCTGCAGCTGCGTCTCGCGCAGCGTCAGCAGAGCGATCTCGGTGCCCGCAAAGGCGGCGTTCACCGCCACCAGCACGACGATCAGCGCGAGTTGGGGCGCCACGTCACCCACGGTCGATCACCGGGACCCCTCCACGAGCACCAGGACACCGAGCACGACGGACAGCATCGCAGCACTCCTCCCACCCGGGCGACACACACCCCGAGGCCGGCAATGGACGTCGATTCGTGGATGACGTCCCGGAACCAGATCAGGGCCGTTCGGCCCGTGCGCACGAGGACCCGACCGTGGTCAGGTGAGGGGATGCCCGGACGTCGATCCCGAGGAGAGCCGTGATGGACACCGTCGCCCCGCCGACCACACGGCCCGTCAGGTTCGCCCCGCCCACCGCTGCCAGGCATCGAGCAGGCTCGTCGACCCGCCCACCGATCGTCACGGTCGGCACCTACCCGCCGACCCGGTGCGGGCTGGCGACCTTCACGCGCAACACGCGCACGGGGATGCTGGCCACCGACCCCGACCGGCGGATCGATGTCATCCGCGTGAGCCACGAGGCCGAGGGCGAGGGCCTCGACGCCCCCGAGGTCATCGGGCGCTGGACCCCCGAGACCTCACCGGCGGCGGTCGCGGCGTGCTGCGCCCGGGCGGGTGCGGTCCTCCTGCAGCACGAGTTCGGGATCTTCGGTGGCGAGCACGGTGACGACGTCGCCGAGTTCGTCTCCGAGCTGACCGTCCCGCTCGTGACCGTGTTCCACACCGTGCTCGCCGACCCCGATCCGATCCGGCGAGCGATCACCGAGACGGTGGCGAGGGCGTCACGCCGCGTCATCGTGCTCAGCCAGGCCGGCGCCGACCGGCTCCGGAGCGGTTACCGCGTCGACGCCGACCGGCTGACCGTCGTCCCGCACGGCGCGGAGCTCGACATCACCCGGGCGCGCTCCAGCGTGCAAGAACCGCCGATCGTCCTCACCTGGGGCCTGCTCGGCCCCGGGAAGGGCATCGAGCACGGTATCAGGGCGGTGGCGAACCTCACCGGCCGGTGCCGACCAGTGCGCTACATCGTCGCCGGACAGACCCACCCGAGCGTGCTCGCGAACGAGGGAGAGGCCTACCGGGCGAGGCTCCGCGACCTCGCCCGGCAGCTCGGCGTCGCCGACCTGGTCACGTTCGACGACGGGTATCGCGACGACGCCTCGCTGCGCGCCCTCGTCCGGTCGGCCGACGTCGTGCTGCTGCCCTACGACGACCGCGAGCAGGTGACGTCGGGCGTGCTGGTCGAGGCGATGGCCGCGACCAAGCCGGTGGTCGCCACGGCGTTCCCGCACGCGGTGGAGGTCGTACCCGACCAGGCCGGCATCGTCGTCCCGCACGGCGACCACGTGGCCATGGCCGACGCCCTCCAGGTGCTCACGACCGACGGGCGACTCCGACGACAGCACGTGCTCGGCTCGTGGGCACTCGGGCTCGAGCACGCCTGGCCCCGCGTCGGGGCGCGGTACGTCGAGGTGCTCGATGCCGTGGCGGACAGGGCGGTCCCCAACCGATGGAAGTGAACCGATGGAAG
>SKSP01000323.1 GCA_007122945.1 Ilumatobacteraceae bacterium
CTCTCATGGCTCGCTCCTTCCGCCTGTCGGAGAGCGGGGGGTGCTCTCCAGCCATCACTGTACGTGAGCATCGGCCGAGCCCGTAGGGCCGAATGTCATCAGCTGACGTCGGCCATCAGCCCAGCTAGACAGCAACAAGTCGGACCTCTGGACTCATTCTTTTCGAACGCCATCTGCACCGAGACAAACGCGAAGAGTGGTCATTTCGGATCATCATGTCGGTGCGATTGGATCGCGCGGTTCTCGTCGGGCCCCCGGCTGCGGTAGACAGTGTCCCCACATGGCCGCACCGAAGTTCGCCCCGATCCCGCCGACCGCGTCGCCCCGGTCGTACGCGTCCCCCGACCACGTGCCCGACCGGTGGATGCCCGACCGGCCCGGTGCCGTCACCGGACCGCAACCCCGCGCCGCCCGGCTCGGCACCCAGGGGCCGGACCAGGGGTTCGCCCTGCGGATCGCCGCCCGACTCGCCCCCGACGTCGAGCTGCAGGCCGGGGAGAAGCTCGACGACGCCCTCCGGGGTTGCGTCAACATCGCCCTGCGTCGCGCGTCGATCTTCGGCCGGGCGCCGGTGGTCCACGACCTGCGGATCGCGTTCACGATCTGGGGCTTCTTCGACGACGATCCGCCGCCCGAGCTCCTCGAGCGCCGTCGGGCACTGTTCGAGGGGGTGGGGCACGCCGGCCACCACTACGCCGAGGGTCGTCACCTCGCCGATCTCGTTCCCGAGTCGACGTTGCGGTCCACGCCGGTCGAGGTCGCGGATCGCTACCCGGCCGAATGGCGCGAGCTGACGGGCGCCTGACCGAGGCCCCGACGCACCAGCGGCGGGTTCGGGTCGGCGTCCTCGACGTCCGGGCCACCCTCGCACCCTTCGGCGTGTTCCGCCGCGACCCGACGCACGCCTGGTGGCCGACCGCGTTCGCCCGCGCGGTGCGCACCCCGGCCGGCGACGGCACCGTCCGGTTCTCGTGGCCGCGCGCCGGATCTTCCTCCTCCTCCGACGGTCACGTCGACGTGGACGCGTGGGGCCCTGGCGCGAGCTGGTTGCTCGACGCGGCGCCCCGCTGGCTCGGGTGCGACGACGACCCGTCGACGTTCGATCCGTCGTCGAACCCGCGGCTCGCCGAACTGTGGCGACGCCACGGCCGATGGCGACTCGCCGGCTCGGGACTCGTGTGGCAAGAGCTCGCCGCGACGATCCTCGGCCAGCGGGTGACCACCGTCGACGCCATGGTGAGTTGGCGGCGGATCTGTCGCACCTGGGGTGAGCCGGCGCCGGGGCCACTCGGGTTGATGCTCCCACCGGCGCCGGGGGTCATCGCCGGATCCACCTACGTGGAGCTCCACCGCCACGGTGTGGAACGTCGTCGAGCCGACGCACTCGTGACGGCCGCCCGCCGGGCCGCCCGGTTGGAGGAGGCGGCGACGATGCCGATCGACGATGCGCTCAGCAGGCTGTCCGCGCTGCCCGGTCTCGGCGTCTGGACGGCGACAGCCACGGCCACGCTCAGTCACGGGCATCCCGACGCCGTGATCATCGGCGACTACGGCGTTCCCACGGTCGTGTCGTACGCGCTCACCGGCGATGCCCGGCGAGTCGACGACGAGCGCATGTTGGAGCTGCTCGAACCGTTCCGAGGTCATCGGTGGCGGGTCGTCCGTCTGCTGTACAACGCCGGCGTCACGCCACCGCGCCGAGCACCCCGTGCTCGCAACCCGCGCATCGAGCATCTCTGACGGCGCCGGGTGTCGACGGTGGCTGGCTCGTTGCCCCGTGCGTTGACGTCCGGTGTACTTTGATGTCAAAGGAGTCGTCAACCGTCCGTCGATCCGCCCGTCCGTCGATCCCCGCCGCAGTACCAGGAGCCGCCATGAGCCAGTCGATCACCCTGTCCGAGGAGCAACGCGAGTTCCGCGCCGTCGTGCGCCAGTTCGCCGCCGACAAGATCGTCCCGCTCGCCGCCGAGGCCGACCGCAACGCGGAGTACTCGTGGGCGGCGTTCGATGCCCTGAAGGCGATGGAGCTCACGGCGCTGTCATATCCCGAGGAGTACGGCGGGAGCGGGGCCTCGCTCGTCGATCAGGCCATCGTGGCCGAGGAACTCGCCCGTGCCGACGCCTCCACGAGCCTCATGTTCCTCATCTCCAAGCTCGGGATGTTGCCCGTGCTCAACTTCGGCTCCGAGGATCTCAAGCAGGCGTACGTCCCGAAGATCGCGACGGGCGAGAGTCAGGCCAGCTACGCGCTCTCGGAGGCCGATGCCGGTTCCGACGTGGCGTCGATGACGACGCGGGCCGTCCGCGACGGTGACGACTGGGTGATCTCGGGTTCGAAGTGTTGGATCACCAACGCCGGCATCTCCGACGTCTACACCGTGTTCGCTCGCACGTCCGAGGACCGACACACCGGCATCACGGCGTTCCTCGTGGAGGCCCGATGGGGTGTCGAGGTCGACAAGCTCGAGCACAAGCTCGGGATCAAGGGTTCGCCGACCGGCGTGATCCGGCTCGACGAGGTCCGGGTGCCCGACACCCACCGCCTCGGCGAGGTCGGTGAGGGCTTCAAGGTGGCGATGCACACCCTCGACCGCAGCCGACCGACCATCGGCGCGCAGGCCGTCGGGATCGCCCAGGGTGCGCTCGACTACGCCGTCGACTACATGCGCGAGCGTCGCACGTTCGGTCGCCCGATCGCGGACAACCAGGGCCTGCAATGGATGGCTGCCGACGCGGCGATGAAGATCGAGGCCGCCCGCAACCTCGTCTACAAGGCGTGCGCGATGGTGGACGACGGGGATCCCCACGGCGAGTTGTCGATGGCGGGGGCGATGGCGAAGTGCTACGCCTCGGACGTGGCGATGGAGGTCACCACCGACGCGGTGCAGTTCCTCGGCGGCTACGGCTACACCAACGAGTTCCCGGTCGAGCGGATGATGCGCGACGCCAAGATCACCCAGATCTACGAGGGCACCAACCAGATCCAGCGCATCGTCATCGCCAAACACCTGATGAGGTGACCGAAAGCGTCAGTCTCGTGCCATCTCGTGTTGACTCATCCGGAAGTCATCCCTAGCGCTCTCCCTAGTCTGCTACCGTCACCCTCGTGGCGTCCATGCGGGAACGTTCACCCGGCGTGTGGGAGGTGCGCGTGTTCGTCGGCAACGACGATCGCGGTCGCCCGAAGCAGGTCAGCCGCACCGTCCGAGGATCGAAGCGCGACGCACAGCGTCTCGCCGCCGAGCTCACCGTGGTGCCACCGTCGCCCAGCTCCGGGCGCACGGTGGCCGATGTGCTCGACGCCTGGCTCGAGACCAACACGCCGACGTGGGCGGCGTCGACGGTGCGCGACCAGATGAGCCGGGCTTCCCTGGTGAAGCAGGATCGAATCGCCGCAACGCCGGTCGGCCGGCTGACCGTGCTCGACGTCGATCGGTGGCACGCCCGACTGCGAGCGGGCGGCGTGGGGGAGTCGTCGCTCCGGAACCAGCACCTGGTGCTGCGGGCCGCGTTGTCGCAGGCCGCTCGGTGGAGATGGGTCGTGACCAACGTGGCGGCGCTCGCGTCGGTCGGTCGACGCAAGGCCGTCGTACGGTCGGCGATGACGTCCGATGAGGTGCGCGCCGTGATCGCTGCCGCCGAACGTCGTGACCCCGCCGCCGGTCTTGCACTGCGGCTGGCCGCAGTCACCGGCGCGAGGCGATCGGAGCTCTGTGCACTCGTCTGGAGCGATCTGACCGGCGATCGGCTGCGAATCGACTCGAGCATCGAGATCGTCCGCCGCGGGACGAAGGACGACAGACAAGTGCCCACCCTGGTCGACGCCGCCACGAAGACCGGGAACCAGCGGGTCGTGCGCCTCGATCAGCGTTCCGTCGAGGCGATCGTCGCCCTCCGGGAGGAGCGAGAACGGTACGGCCCGTGGATGCTGAACCCCGGTGATCGGCCCCTCAACCCCGAGCGACTCACCAACTGGTGGCGGCTGGCCCGCCGTGACGCCGGAATCGAGACACGGTGGCGTCTGCACGACCTCCGCCACTGGTCGGCCACCGAAGCGATCGGGCGAGGCCACGACCTCCGCACCGTGTCCGGCCGGCTGGGACACGCCAATGCCGCGATGACGCTGCGGACGTACGCCCACGCCATCGACGGCGCCGACGCCGACGTGGCGACCACGCTGGCCGCCGCGTTGGAGGACGAGTCGTGACCGCCGAGCTGGACCCGATCGAGGGATACCTCCGCGACGAAGCCCCGGTCGACGAGGCCGTCGTGGTGGTGCGTGGGGGACCGGTGGCGGTGGAGAAGTTCGTCGAGCACGCCCGCCGCCAGGCCCGGGAGTACTCCTACCAGGGCCGACCGATGCACTCCATCAGCGTCAGCCTGACCGTGGGCGAGTGGGATCTCGAGGCGCTGATCGCCGGCCCGATGGCCTCGCGCTCGACGTTCGCCACGGCCACCGTCGGCGCTGTGCGGTCTGCGGGCTTCCTGCTCCTGCCGACGTACGGAGCGCCGCACTACGACCTCGTGTTGGGCAGTGGTGAGTATCCTGAGGCCGAGCGAGCGCTGCAGTTGTTCAGCGCTCCCGAGTCCAATCCGTTCAAGCGTCGAGGGAGGTTCCGGTGATGGAACGAGTCGTGGTCGACATCCCCTGTGACCCGACGCAGATCGACCACACCGGACTCCCGTGGGCGTTCCTCGACGAGGCGGCCGAACCGGACCGGATCGTCGAAGGGGCGATCGTGGTCACCGGCGATGCCGACGACCCGGTGTTCGCGCGGGTCGCGTCGCTGACCGAGCGACCGTCGGGCACCAAGGTCCACCTCGAGATCCTCCCCGGCGATCCGCTCGACTACGTCGCAGCGATGCGTCGCACGCATCTGATCGGTGCGTGAGATCGACCGATCAGGTTCGGAGTAAACCGATCGGGCGTCGGCGGCGTGTGCATCATGTGCAGATGGGGGAGCTGGATGACGCGAGGCGCTCCCCGCGCGACTCGGCGCCCGGCTTCGACGAGTTCTTCACGCTCGAGTTCCCGAAGATGGTGGCCCTTGCGTCGGTGTTGACGGGCGCTCCCGAGGTGGGTCGGGACGTGGCCCAGGAGTCGATGGTCAAGGCGTTACGTGATTGGCCGTCGGTCGCTGAGATGGACCGGCCGGGAGCGTGGGTTCGTCGGGTGACGATCAATGCGGCGGTGTCGTGGCATCGGAGCAACTCCCGCGAGCGGCGTGCGCGATCCCGCCTGCAACCGGTCGCGGTGCAGCCGGCACAGCCACCGGAGCAGACGTTCTGGGAGGCGGTGCGCTCGCTCCCGCCACGTCAGCGGGCCGCCGTGGTGCTGCACCATCTCGAGGACCTGCCGGTGGTCGAGGTCGCGGAGATCCTCGGTGTCGCGCCCGGCACCGTGAAGGCGAGCCTGGCGAAGGGACGAGCCCGGCTCGAGCCGCAGCTGCGGCACTTGTGGAACCCGGAGGAGGGCCCATGACCGACGATCGCCCGGACGACTTCGACGACCTGGCCGCCCGATCGCGAGACCGTGCGTTGCGCGACGCCGAGGCCATCGCCGACGTCGAGTCGGCCCTGGCGCACGTGCGCTCGGGTTCGGCTGCTCCGACGGCGGTTGCGTCGTCGTCCTCCGGCCGTCGCCGAGTCGTGCTGGCTGCAGCGGCGTTGGTCGCCGTGGTGACGGCGTCGGCGTTGCTCTGGCTGACACGAGACACGGACGAGCAGATCGCAACCAGCCCCGTCACGACGCCGCCCGAAGGAACGGCAGTCGAAGCGACGGTCCCACCGACCGCTCCGCCGACCACCGGGCCCGCGGC
>SKSP01000341.1 GCA_007122945.1 Ilumatobacteraceae bacterium
CGAGAACGGCACGACATACATGGTGCGCCCGCGCATCGAGCCGCGGAAGTGCTCGGTCAGCTCGGCGCGCATCTCGGCCGGGTCGCGCCAGTTGTTGTTCGGCCCGGCGGCGTCCTCGCGTTCGGAGCAGATGTAGGTGCGGTCCTCGACCCGGGCGACGTCACCGGGGTCGGAGTGCGCCCAGTAGCTGTTGGGCCGCTTGGCCTCGTCGAGCTTGGTGAACGTGCCCGCGTCGATGAGCTGCTGGCAGAGGCGGTCGTACTCGTCGGCCGAACCGTCGCACCAGTGGATCTCGGCGGGCTCGGTGATCGCTGCCCAGTCGTTCACCCACTGCTTCAGCCGTTCGTTGCCGGACGTACCGCTCATCTCGTTGCGTTCTCCTCGTGGGGGCGACGTGTTCCTTGAGTCTGACGCGTCGCGCGCCCGCACGACAAAGTCGAGTGGCATGCGTCACCGAACGCGTGCGAGCGGGTCCGGTCGTGAATCGGCCCGGCGGACCGTCCCGGCGGCTGGGTGTCAGTGCCCGGGCGTGCCCATGTCGACCTCGGAGCCGAGCGACAGGCGGGTGGCCCGGCCCTGCTCGTCGAGCTCGAACACGACGCGCTGCCCCTGGCGGAGCATCCGGAAGATCGACCCTTCGAGCGCGTCGGCGGCGAGGTCGTAGTCGGCGAGGTCGGTGTCGCTCATCACGACGCCGTCGCCGGTGGTCGGGTCGTAGGCCTTGACGACGCCCTGCATCGGACGTCAGCCGGCCTTGACGACCTTGCCGGCCTTGATGCAGCCGGTGCAGACGTGGAGGCGCTTGGTCGACGGACCGACCTTGGCCCGGACGCGCTGGATGTTGGGGTTCCAACGGCGCTTCGTGCGCCGGTGCGAGTGCGACACCGACATGCCCCACGACGGGCCCTTGCCGCACACTTCACATACCGATGCCATTGGTCTCTCCGTCATCCACTGCCCGGGGGGCGTCGTCTGGGGCGTCTGTTCGCTCGCGTCGCCCGGAGATCACCGGGCTCGACAGCACGACGATGCTACCAGCACGTCGGTCCGGCCCAACCCGCGCCGTTCCGCACCGCCGGGGCCGGAACCGTCGGTGCGGCACCGCCGGGTCCGACGGGGTCGGTGGGTACTCTGTCACGCGTGCCCACCCCGGAGCGGCTCGACGTCACGGCCCTGCGAGCCCTGCTGACCGCGTTCCGCGACGCCGTGCACGCCCACGCCCCGACGCTGAACCTGTTGAACGTCTACCCCGTTCCCGACGGTGACACGGGCACGAACATGTCGCGCACCCTCGATGCCGTGGTCGACGAGATGGAGGGTGCTGCGCAGGACCTCACGGCGACGTGCGACGCGATCAGCCACGGATCGCTGATGGGGGCGCGGGGCAACAGCGGGGTGATCCTGAGCCAGATCCTCCGCGGCATCGCCGCGACCCTGCGGGGTGACGACGGGGCCGACGGCGGGACCGCCGAGGGTCCCCGCTTCGCCGCGGCGCTGCAGGCGGCGACGACGGGTGCCTACCAGGCGGTGATGAAACCGGTGGAGGGGACGATCCTGACCGTTGTCCGCGAGAGCGCCGAGGCGGCCGAGGTGGCAGCGACGACAGGTGCGACGCTCGTCGACGTGGTCGAAGCGGCGCGGGTAGCGGCTGCGGATGCGCTGCGACGCACCCCGGAACTGCTCCCCGTGCTGCGCGACGCCGGTGTGGTCGATGCGGGCGGGGCCGGCTTCGTGCTGTTCTTCGACGCCGCGCTGCACGTCCTCACCGGTCGGCCGCTCCCCGAACCCGAGGCGGTCGCCGCCCCGAACGTGGACGTGCGCGACGCCCGCTCGTCCGGCGACACCGTCCAGGTGTCGGGCGTCGACGGCGACCTCGACGTCAGTGAGCAGCGCTACGAGGTCATGTTCTTGTGCGCAGGGGAGGGTCGCGGCGTCGATGCCATGAAGTCGACGTGGACCTCGATCGGCGACTCCATCGTCGTGGTGGGCGGCGACGGGCTGTGGAACTGTCACGTCCACACGAACGACGTCGGCGCCGCGATCGAGGCGGCACTCGACGCCGAGGTCCGTCCGAGCCGGATCCGCGTGACCGACCTGTTCGAGGAGGTCGCGGACGAACACGCGCAACGTGACGCAGCGTTCGGGGCCGGAGTCGCCGCGCCCCCGTCCGGTGATGACACGGCGCTCGGGTGCGCGGTGGTCGCCGTGGCGAGTGGGCCCGGGTTGGCGCGGCTGTTCGCCGACCTCGGGGTGAGCGGTGTCGTGACCGGTGGGCAGACGTCGAACCCGTCCACGGCCGAGTTGCTCGACGCCGTCGAACGGGCGCCCGCCGCCGCCGTCGTCGTGCTGCCCAACAACAAGAACATCATCGCCGTCGCGGAGCAGGTGGACGGTCTCACCGCCAAGTCCGTCACCGTGGTGCCGACGCGGACGATGCCCGAGGGGCTCGCCGCCCTCGTGGCGTACGACCCCGACGCCGACCTCGACGTCAACCGGTCGGCGATGACCGCCGCCGCGGGCGCGGTCGTCACGGGCGAGGTGACGCGAGCGGTCCGCGACAGCACGAGTGCGGCTGGCGCCGTGCGCGAGGGCGAGTGGATCGGTCTCGTCCGCGGCGACGGCATCGTGGCGGTCGCTGGTTCGCCCGCCGCCGCCGCGATCGGCCTGCTCGACCGCTTGCTCGCCGACCACCACGAGATCGTCACCGTCGTCACGGGGGCGGACGCTCCCCCCGACGTCACCGCCGCCATCGAGGCCTGGCTCGCCGATCACCACGGCGACGTCGAGGTCGAGGTGCACGACGGCGGCCAACCGCTCTACCCGTACCTCTTCGGCATCGAGTGACGTCCGCCCGATGACCGCCGGTCCGATCACGTACCGCGAGCTCGACGGCATCGACGTCGTCCGCCTCCGCGGTGTCGGCGACCGCAAGCGGGCGGCGCTCGCCGAGTTCGGCGTGACCTCGGTCCTCGACCTGCTCGCCACCTACCCGCGCCGGTGGGTCGACCGCACGAGCGAGGCGCGCATCGCCGATCTCGAGCTCGACCGGGAGGCGCTCGTGCTGGTCACCGTGCGATCCGTGCGCAAGCGGGTCACCCGGAACCGACGCACGATGGTGACCGCCCAGGTCGGCGACGGGTCGGGGCGCATGGAGGTCGTGTTCTTCAACCAGCCGTGGCGCGAGAAGCAGCTCCGCGAGGGGCTCCAGATCGCGCTGTTCGGGAAGGCGTCGGCGTACCGCGGTGGCCTCCAGATGGCGAACCCGATCGTCGACCTGATCGGCGATCGCACCGGCCGCATCGTGCCGATCTACCCCCAGAGCGAGAAGGTCCAGCTGGCCACGTGGGAGCTCGCCGCCTTCGTCGAGGAAGCGCTTCGCCGATGCGCCGACCGGGGCATCGGCGATCCGGTCCCCGCCGAGGTCCGGCGTCGGCTCGGTCTGGTCGATCGCGAGGTCGCGCTGCGCTCGATCCACCTCCCCGAGACCATGCGCGACAAGGAGCAGGCCCGTCGGCGTCTGGCGTTCGACGAGCTCCTGCGGGTGCAGCTGCTCCTGGTGCTCCGCAAGCGGATGCTCGAGCGCGACGCCAAGGGGGTCGCCCACGTGCTCGATGGTGAGCTGGTGCGCCGCTTCCACCGATCCCTCCCGTATCCGCTGACGGCTGCCCAGCAGCGGGCGATCGTCGAGATCGGGGCCGACCTGGCCGCGCCGTTCCCCATGCACCGGCTGCTGCAGGGCGACGTCGGCGCCGGCAAGACCGTCGTGGCCGTCTCGACGTTGCTCGTGGCGGTGCAAGGTGGCCACCAGGGAGCGCTGATGGCCCCGACGGAGGTGCTCGCCGAGCAGCACGCCGCCGGGGTCCGCGAGCTGCTCGACGGCGTGACCGTGCCCGACCCCGACAACCTGTTCGGCGATCGGCCGCTCCGGGTCGAACTGCTCACGAACCGCGTCACCGGCGCCGAGCGCAAGGCCGTGCTCGCCGGGTTGGCCGACGGCAGCGTCGACCTCGTCATCGGGACCCACGCCCTCATCCAGGAAGGCGTCGAGTTCTCCAGCCTCGGTGCGGTGGTGGTGGACGAACAGCACCGCTTCGGTGTCGAGCAGCGGGCCGCCCTGCGCGACAAGTCGAGCGGTCCGGTGCCCGACCTGCTCGTGATGACCGCCACGCCGATCCCGCGGACCGCGGCGATGACCGTGTACGGCGACCTCGACGTGAGCGTGCTCGACGAGTTGCCCCCCGGTCGGACCCCGATCGTCACGAAGGCCGCCCGGGGCGCGGCCGCCGAGGCCGAGGTCTGGGAGCACGTCCGAGCGGCGGTCGCCGAGGGTCGGCAGGCCTACGTGGTGTGTCCGCTGATCGACGAGAGCGAGAAGCTCGAGGTCGCGTCGGCCGAGGACACGTACCGTGAGCTCGACGCCGGTGCGCTGAAGGGGCTCCGGCTGGGCCTGCTGCACGGTCGGCTCGGCCCGGCCGACAAGCAGATGACGATGGACCTGTTCCGTTCCGGCGGCCTCGACGTGCTCGTGGCCACGACCGTCATCGAGGTGGGTGTCGACGTCCCGAACGCCACGGTCATGGTGATCCTCGATGCCGACCGCTTCGGCATCGCCCAGCTGCACCAGCTGCGCGGCCGGGTCGGCCGCGGTGACCACGCCTCGACGTGTTGGCTCGTCACCCGCCCCCACGGCGACGCCGCGCCACTCGTCGACGCGCCGGGCACGAACCCGCGGGTCGAGGCACTCGTCGCGTCGACCGACGGGTTCGAGCTCGCCGAGGTCGATCTCGACCTGCGCGGCGAGGGCACGCTCATGTCGACCGCCCAGAAGGGGCGCAGCGACCTGAAGCTGGCGTCGCTGCGCCGCGACCGGGAGCTCGTCGCCCTCGCCCGCGACGCCGCGTTCGAGATCGTCGACGGCGACCCCGGTCTCGCCCGTCACCCCGACCTCCACGACGAGCTCGACCTGCTCTTCACCGAGACCGACGAGTCCTTCCTCACCAAGTCCTGACCGTCCTGTCCGCGCCGATCGGCCGAAGTGAGCCGATCGGCGCGGACGGTTCGGGTCGGTGGTGCAGTTCCGTCTGGGGGAATCGGCCGAATCTGGTCGGTTGGCGCGGACGGAAATGAGTAGTGGTTACTCATGACAGGCCGGGTGGGGGTTTGGTTCGGTGGTCGTGTGCGGCGTATGGGGCGCCGGACGTGACCAGGGAGGTACGGGTATGTCGGGTCGGTCGGGTGTGGTGAGGTCCCGTTGGGCGGCGATCGGTGCTGCGGTGGCGGTGACGCTCGGTGCCGGTGCGGGGTTGGGTTTCGTGTCGGCGTCGGGGTCGCCGCCGTCGTCGTTCGTGTCGATCACGCCGGAGCGGATCCTGGACACCCGTGACGGGGTGGGGATCGGACTGTCGGGTCCGTTCGTGTCGGCGGACGGTCGTGATCTGCAGGTGACGGGGGAGGTGCCGACGGCGTCGGTGCCCAAGGTCGTGGTGCCCGACGGGGCGGCGGCGGTGTCGTTGAACGTGACGGTGGTGCAGCCGACGGCAGCCGGGTTCGTGTCGGTGCGCCCGGCGGGGACGCCGGGTGCGCCCGAGACGTCGAACCTGAACTTCGAGGCGGGTGCGATCGTGCCGAACGCGGTGAACGTGGCGTTGTCGGCCGGTGGTGCGATCGAGCTGACGTACGACGCGTTCGGCACGCCGGGCCCGACGGCCGACCTGTTGGTCGACGTGTTGGGCTACTTCGTCGAGGGCAGCGGCGTCCCCGGCCCCGAAGGCCCCCAGGGCCCGGAGGGCCCGCAGGGTCCACAGGGTGACCCGGCCCC
>SKSP01000431.1 GCA_007122945.1 Ilumatobacteraceae bacterium
CTCGTACGACGCGAGGTGCTCGAGACCGTGATGCTGCGCGAACCGGGCGGCACGCGCTCGGTCACGGTCGGTCACCCCGACCACCTCGAGATCGTCGTACGCCTCGAGCGTGCTGATGTAGTAGTCGGCCACGAACCCGCAGCCGACGATGCCAACACCCGTCATCGGGTCGTCCTCCTCGTGGGCGTCCGGTCCGCAGCATCTTTCACCACATCCAAGAGCCGTGCGGTGTTCGTCGCGGTGTCGAAGTGCTCGGCGACGTGCGACGCGGCCCGCGAGCCGAACTGCACCCGCTCGTCGCCGCGCGTCACGAGCCGCCTCAGCGCATCGGCCAGCGCGGTGACGTCGCCTGGGGGTACCAGGAGTCCGGTCACGTCGTCGAGAACGATCTCGGGAATCGCGGCGACGTCGGTCGAGACCGTCGGCAATGCGGCGGCCCCCGCTTCGGAGAGCACCATCGGAAGACAGTCGCCGAACGTCGGCAGGGCGAACACGTCGGCGAGCCGGTAGAGCGCGCGGAGCTCGTCACTGTTCGGTCGGAGGCCCCGGTGCACGTGGATGCCGGGAGCCGTCTCCACGTCGTCGCGAGTCACGAGGTGGAGCTCGACGTCGAGGTCGCGCAACGACCGGAACGCCTCGATCAGGACGACCCCGCCCTTCCGCTCCAGGTCGCCGCCCACGAAGAGGATGCGGACCGGTCCCGGGCGGACGGCGGGGCGTGCGGGCTCGCTCCACTCCGCGACGTCGACGCCCGGCGGGATCACCGTGACCTTGTCGGCGGGCACGCCGTACTCGTCGACGAGACCCTGCTTGGCCCAGGCGCTCCACGAGACGATGTGGGTCGCCTCGGCGAAGCGGGCCCGGGTCACTCGAAGCTTCAGCCGTTCGATCGCCGCCGGGCCGACGTCGTGCTGGTAGAAGGAGCCGAGCTCGTCGTACTGCCGGGGTGTCGCATCGACGGAGATCACGATCGGGACCTTCGACAGCCACCGAGGTCGGAGCATCGCAGGTACCTGCGTGTGGAAGAAGACGACGTCGAGCGGCTGCTCCCGCTCGATCCTGCGCAGCTCACGGCGGGCCATGACGCCCGACCGGACCGTCCAGTTGCTCCGGTAGCCGGGGAGACGTGAGGCGCGTCCGGGAGCGTCGAACGGCAGGGTGACCCAGTGGGCGGACACCTCGGGATCGTCGGGGACGTGGGACCGGAGGTTGTCGCCGTGGGTGATGTGGCCGAGGACGTCCTCGATGACGAACGCGATCTCGTAGCTCATCGTCCGCGGATCACCCGTGTCGACCCTTGGCGAGCTCGGCGTCCACGACACCCGCGAGACGTCGAGCGTACGTCTCGATGTCACCATGTTGCTCGGCCCATCGCCGTGCGGCCGTGCCGAGTCGCGCAGCTCGCTCTGGATCGTCCAGCAGGGCCTCGATCGCCGCGCACAGCGACGCGACGTCACCCGGAGGGACGTACACGCCCGTCTCGCCGTCGACCACCGTGTCGGTCTGGCCGGTGGTGCGGGTGCAGATGAGGGGCTTGCCCATCGCCATGGCTTCGAGGATGGTCGTGATGCCTGCCTGGAAGTCGGTCTCGACGACGGGGACCACGATGAGGTCGGCCGACGCGTACAGCTCACGGAGATCGGCGAGACCGAGGCGGCGGACCTCCACGTTGTCGGGCAGCTCCCGGTCGGAGGAGGAGTCGCGTCGGCGGGACCATGGGCTCGCGGCCGCGAGGACGACGCGGACGTCGAGATCCCGGATGGCGTCGATCAGCGTCGGGTAGTCGCGGAACTCCAGTCCCGCCGACGCGATGAGTGGCGGTCCGTCGGCCCGCGCAGCCTGAGGGGCGAAGAACTTCGTGTCGACCATGAACGGTGTCAGGACGACCTGGTCGCGTGGGTAGTGCAGGCGGTTCACGACGAACCGCTCCTGGGCCGTCGCGTAGACGAACATCCGGTCGATCCTCGCTCCGAGCCGGAGGAGTCGGAACGGCACGGTCTTCTTCGGCACCGACAGGATGTGCACGATCATGAGATGACGTGGCCGGTGGGATGGCACCAGCCGGAACAGGGCGGCGAGGGGGATCCCCACCTGCTCACCGTCGGTGAAGATCAGGTCGTAGGACTTGCGGCGGCGGAAGCACGTCCACGCCATCACGACGTCGTCACCCATGAGGCGACCGATAAGTCGCACGGCCCGGCCGCTCGACCGACGGACCTCGGTGCGATCGAGGATGTCGGCGTGGAATGCCTTCGCCATTTCGGAGTAGTCCGGTCGTGGCCGCGAACCCCGCCGGACCTGCTCGTCGAGGTCAGCGGGGACATCCCCCGAGATGGTCAACAGGACGCGACGACTCATTCGCGACGTTGGCCCCGCCGGATCAACTCCCGGAACCGGTCCTCACCACAGAACTCCTCCGCCACGCCCTCATACTACGCCTCGTCGTGCGGTGGCGCCGTGGACGCACGACGAGGGGTCGAGCCTGTCGGTAGAGTGTGCGTATGGCGGAAGTGGCGGAGGGCGTCATTGCGCGCGCTGCGATGTACGGGGTACTCGCTGCCGCCGCGATCTGGTCGTGGAACCGAGAGCGGCGATCGGGTCCTCGAGCCGACCTATGGCCCCCGTACTGGCTGACGACCGCCCTGTTGTTCCTCGGCATGGGGTTCGGGCGCGCTGTCGAAATCGGAGATCTGGTCACGCAGATCGGACGTGAGCAGGCAGCGGGTGCGGGGTGGTACGAGGTGCGTCGGCCGGTACAGGCGGCGATGGTGACGCTCGTCGCCGTCGTCTGGCTAGCGATGGTGGTACTCGCTGTCTTGCGCGTACCGGAACGGCGGCGTCGCTACCTGCCGTCGTCGATCCTCGCGCTGACGCTCGCGTGCTATGCCGCGGTGCGAGTGGTCTCGCTCCACCACGTCGACACGGTGTTGTACCGATGGGATGTCGTCGGGGTCCGGGTGGGAACCGTGATCGAGTACCTGCTCGGAGCGATCACGCTCGCCGCCATCTTCGGTTCGTGGCGCGGCGCCCTCCCCCGGCCAGCCGCGAGCTCGCGGCTCGGGTCGCCGGGTCGTCATCGCTGGCCTTGCTCGTACCGTTGGAGCAGCGATTCGAGGACGGCTGCCAGACGGGGAGCGTTCTCCGGGAAGAACATGGAGTTGTGATCGCCTGGGACCGTCTCGATCACGAACCCGCCCGCAAGGTGCTCGCCCCAGTAGTAGTCGGTCGGATGTGCCGGCCAGACGGCGTCGCCCTTGAGCAGGATCACGTCCACGTCGTAGGCTCCAGGCTGGTGCGCGGCGGCTGCGGCCGAGAAGTAGTGGAACAGGTCCACGTACCCGGCTCCGTCGGCCGATTCGGCCCCCACGAGACGCGCCTGTTCCGCCAGATCCGCCTCACGAGCGGGTCGGGCAGGGACGAATCGGCGCGCAATGTCAGACATCCGATGCCGCAGGTACGGGCGGAGCGGACCGAGCCCGTGCTTCGCTAGGTGGCGTCCGACGTTGCCCCAACGCCGGAGGCGTGATGGGAACGCCCGTCCCCCGGGCACGCTGTCGAACAGCACGACGCAGTCGACCGTCTCACCGGCGGCCTGCAGCCGCGACGCCATCTCGAGCGCGACCAGACCGCCGCCGGAGAATCCGCCCAGCAGGTAGGGCCCTGGCCCGTGCGCTCGCAACTCGGCGACGTACCGATCCGCCATCGCTTCGATCGTGGGGTCTGGCAGCTCGTCGCCGTCGATGCCGTGCGCCTCGAATCCGTAGATCGGCCGGCGCCCAGCCGACGCCCGCGCGAGGCTCCAGAGGAACAACACGTTGCCCCCTGCTCCGTGGACGATGTGGATCGGGCGTCCCTCCCCGGAGACCGCGACCGACACGTGGTGCGTACGTCCACCGCTCGACGCAGGGAGTCGGGCGGTGCGGGGCGCTTCGATTCGTCCGGTGGCTCTGATGGTGTCGTCGAGGTCGGGCCGTTCGGACCGGATTCGTGCCGCGAGTCGATCGATGGTGGGCGCCTCGAAGAAGGTCGCCAACCGGAACCGGACGCCGAACTCGTGGTGGATCTGCGTCAGCAGCCGGATCGCGACGAGTGAGTGCCCACCGAGGTCGAAGAAATCGTCGGTGGCATCGACATGGTCGACGCCGAGCACCTCGGCCCACATGCGGGCCAGGAACGCCTCGATCGAGGTGTCGGCGGGAACGTCAGTGGGGATGTCGGCGTCGGGTGGCGGCGCGGCTCGGGGCGCGGGCACCGCCGCGACTCGTTCGAGGTGGGCGGCGAGCTCCCCGAGGTCGACGCTCGAGGCGACGATGCGGGGTTCGCCGCTCGCGACGAGACGTTCGAGCGCGGCGAGGCCCTGATCGGGTCGCAGCCCGATCTCGTCGGCCAGCTCGCTGACGGCTGTCGATCGGTCGGCACCGATGGTCGCCGTCTCCGGCGGGACGGCCAGGCCGTGCTCGTGCCACCGCAGCAGCGTGAGGTCACCGAGCGACGCGACCACCCGACCGCGCTCGTCGAACGCCGTGACGTCGACCCGGAGCCGCTGGGTCGCTGCCGTCGGGCCCCGCTCCGCCCGGACGTGGAGCCGCGAAGGCAACGGGCCGTGGACCTCGACCCGCCCGTACGACACGGGCACGTAGACACCCCCCTCGTCGGCGAGAGCGACGCCGGCGGAGGTGACGGCGTCGAGCAACCCCGGATGGGCGCACCACGCGGAGCATTCATCGGACAGCGCGTCCGGGAGCGCCACCATCGCCATCACGACGTCTCCGGCGCGTCGTGCCCGTGTCGGCCCAGACCATCGCGGGCCGAGTCGGAACGAGGCGCGCAGGTCGGCCATGAGCGGCACCTCTCGGGCCGCGTCCTCGGCGAACCCGTCGTCCGGCCCGACCGGCCGCTGTTCTCCGGGCGACGTCAGGACGGCCTCGCTGTGGAGGAACCAGGCTCGTCCCGTCGCCTCGTCGCTCTCCACCCGTATCTCGTCACCTGCCACCGTCACCCGCACCGACACGGGCGCTCCGTCGCGGACGACGAGCGGACGCAGCAGCGAGACCTCGCCGAGGCCCGCGTCGGTGCGGGCTGCACGAGAGGCCGCGGCGAGCATCAGCTCGAGGTGCCCCGTGCCCGGGAGGACGGCGACGCCGTCGGGGGATCGGTGCTCGTCGAGCACCCAGTGGTGTCGTGCGTCGAGGCGACCGTGCAGCACGACCGAGCCGTCGGCGCTCGTCGACCGCTCGGCGAGGATCGGGTGGTCGATCACCTCGCCCGGCTCGAGGCCGAGGCGCTGTCGGCGTCCGAGCTCGGACGCCACGCCGACCTCCGCCCAGACCCCGAAGCCGATCGTGGCGATCCGCAGGTCCCCTCGCGTTCCCGCCATCGCGTCGAGCACCGAGTTGGCCGCGACGTAGCCCGCCTGGCCGGCCGGGGCCAACTGCGTGCTGGTCGACGAGACGAGGACCAACAGATCGACGGCTCGACGGGCGAGCTCCTCGGCGAGGACCACGGCGCTCAGTGCCTTCGGCCGGATCACCGCGGCGAGCTGCTCGGCGGCCGTCAGCTCCAGCAGTCGGTCGTCGACGACCCCGCCCACATGGACGACGCCGTCGAGCCGCCCGACGTCGTGCTCGACGTCGTCGAGGAGCGAGCGGATCTGCTCGGGCCGACCGAGGTCACACGTGTGAACCGCCACGTCCGCCCCGAGCGTCTCGAGCTCGACGAGCCGTCTGATGCGCCGGCACACGGGATGGTCGACCGCACGGGTGGCCGACCACGAGTCCCATTCGGTCCGCAGCGGGAGGCGTTCGGCGGTGGTGACGA
>SKSP01000281.1 GCA_007122945.1 Ilumatobacteraceae bacterium
CGACGCGCCGCCGCAGCCGGCAGCGTGCTGCTGCGCAACGAACCCGTGAACGAACCCGTGGTCGGCCCGGGCGACGACCCGGCCGCCGGCCCGGCCCCGTTGCTGCCACTCCCGGTCGGGAGCTCGATCGCGCTCGTCGGTCCGTACGCGGCGACCGGACGCGTGCAGGGTGGTGGCAGTGCGAAGGTGCGGCCCGACCGGCCCTCGGCGTTGCTCGACGCGCTCCGACGGCGCCGATTCGCGGTCCGTCACGCCGTCGGGTGTCGCATCGACAAGACGCTGCCGGTGCTGCGCGGCGAGTTCCACCTCGAACTGGTCGACGGCGACGGGACGACCTGGTCCGGCTCGACCGACCGGCTCGAGCTCGTCCGTCAACATGCCAGCGCACCACCCGAGGAGGCCCCCGAGTTCGACGACACCGAGTTCGGCACCACGATGACCGGGACGTTCGTCCCCGAGGAGGGCGGCACGTGGCGGATCGGGTTGCGGTCGGTCGGTCCGAGCGTCGTCCGGCTCGACGGTCGAGAGGTCGTGCGCGTCGACGGCGCGACGAGCGGTGGCTACCTGTTCGGTCACGGCAGCCCGGAGACGTTCGGCACGATCGAGCTGACGGCGGGCCGGCCCGTCGCGGTCGAGGTGGAATACCCGGTCGGGCCGAACCCGGGCCTGCGCGGCGTCACGGTCGGGGGACGCCCCGTCGCCGAACCCGACCTCGTCGCCGAGGCCGCCGCGCTCGCCACGGACGCCGACGTCGCCGTCGTGGTGGTCGGTACGAACGACGAGTGGGAGACCGAGGGGGAGGACCGCGCCTCGATCGACCTGCCGGGCCGACAGGACGAGTTGGTGGCGGCCGTCGCGACGGCGAACCCGCGCACGGTCGTCGTCGTCAACGCCGGCTCGCCGGTGGCGATGCCGTGGATCGACGAGGTCGCCGCCGTGCTCCACGTCTGGTTCCCCGGCGGGCAGTTCGGGGTGGCGATCACCGACGTCCTGTCCGGCGACGTCGAACCCGGCGGGCGCCTCCCCGTCACGTTCCCGCGGCGCCTCGAGGACACGCCGGCGTTCGACCACCACCCCGGCGACGGCGTGCGCGCGCCCTACGCCGAGGGACTCCTGATCGGTCACCGCTGGTACGACGAGCAGGGCATCGAGCCGCTGTTCTGGTTCGGGCACGGACTCGGCTACACGACGTTCGAGATGGGCGCGCCCGACGTGCGCGTCGACCTCGACGGGACCGAGGGCCCGCCGGGCGTCCGCGTCGAGCTCGACGTCACGAACACCGGCGGGCGACCGGGCGCCGAGGTCGTGCAGGTCTACGCCCGGTACCGGGGCGACCACCCCGACGTCGGCGGGTTCCTCCGGTTCGTCGGGTCGACCAAGCTGAACGCGGTGCCCGGCGAGACGCACCGGGCCCGCGTCGCGGTGCCGCGCCGGGCGTTCGAGGCCTGGCTCGACGACGGCTGGGTGCTCCCCGGGGGCACCCACGAGATCTGCGTGGGACGTTCGTCAGCCGCTCTGGTCGGCGGGCGGACGTTCGAGGTCTGAGGTCAGCCACAGGGTCGCGTCGTCGATGCGTCCGTGTCGGCGGCTCATCGAGGCGTTCAGCTCGGCGCCGATCAGCGACACCATCGCGTGCAGGTTCAGCCACGCCATCAGCGCGAAGACGGTGGCGAACACCCCCGCCGTGTCGGACGCACTCGCGAGGAACCGCTGGACGAGCAGCGAGCCGAAGTACTGGAGCAGGGCGAACCCGATGCCGCCGAGTACCGCACCCGGCCACGCGACGCGCCACGTGACGTCGGCGGCGGTCATGAACCGGTACATGAACGTCAGCACGGCCCCGTTGATGACGGCCACGCCGCCCCACAGCAGGACGCGTCCGGCGAACGGGAGGACGTCGAGCGAGACGAGGCTGCTGAGGGCGGTCGTGAGCACGAGTGAGCCGCCGATCACCACGATCGCGAGCAACGACTTGAGCCGACGGACGGCGAGGTTCTCGCGTCCGGTCACGGGGATCTCCCACACGTCGTCGAACGCGTTCTGCAGGCCGGCGAACGCGCGCGTCGCGGCCCACAGCGTGATCAGCAGGCCGATCACCACGGCGACCAGCGACCCTTCCAGGTTGCCGGCCTCGCGCTCGATCTGGCTGCCGATCACGGGGATCTGGGCGACGGCGGTGTCGAGGATGTCCTCTTTCAGCTGCTCGTTGTTCTGGAGGACGAACCCGAGGACCGAGGTGGCCACCATGAACAGCGGGAACACCGAGAGGAACCCGAAGTAGGTGAGCACCGCCGCGTTGCGTGCCGTCTGATGGCGTTGGAAGCCGTGCAGCGTCCCGACCGCGACGTCGATCGCGCCGTGCTTGGAACGGGCGGTGACGACCCGGTCGGATTCGACCCACGTCATGTCTCGACCCACGTCATGCGTAGCTCCAGTCGATCGGGTCGAGGCCGGCGGCCGCGAGGGCGTCGTTGACCTTGCTGAACGGCCGGCTCCCGAAGAACCCGTTGTGGGCGGACAGCGGGGAGGGGTGCGGTGAGGACACGATGGCGTGGCGCGACACGTCGACGAGGCTTCCCTTCTTGCGGGCCGATGAACCCCACAGCACGAACACGACCCGCTCGGACCGCTCGTTCACGACCCGGATCACACGGTCGGTGAAGCGCTCCCAGCCCTTGCCCTGATGTGAACCGGCCTGGCCGGCGCGCACCGTCAGCGTGGCGTTGAGCAGCAGCACGCCGCGTCGCGCCCACGCCTCGAGGTTGCCGTGGCCGGGCGGTTCGACGCCGAGGTCGTCGCGCAGCTCGGTCTGGACGTTCACGAGCGAGGGCGGGACCCGCACCCCGTGGCGCACCGAGAAGCACAGGCCGTGCGCCTGTCGGGGACCGTGGTACGGGTCCTGACCGAGGATCACGACCCGGGTGTCCGCGTATGGCGTGAGATGGAGCGCCGAGAACACCTCGTCGTGCGGCGGGTACACGGTGTGCCGGGCACGCTCGTCGGCCACGAACGCCTGCAGCTCGGCCCAGTACGGCTCGGCGAACTGGTCGCGCAGCACCGGGTTCCAGTCGGTGGTCGACACGCCATCGTCATAGCACGCCCTCGCCCTCGCATGCGCGGCGCGTACGATGCCGGGGTGACCAACGAACCGGCGCGCTCCCGTCTGGCCACGTTGCCCACGCCACTCGAGACCGGGCCCGACCTGCCGGGCGACGTCCGGGTGTGGGTCAAGCGCGACGACCTGACCGGCCTGGGCGTCGGTGGCAACAAGGCCCGCAAGCTGGAGTTCCTCTGCGGCGACGCGATCGCGTCGGGTGCCCGCTCGCTCGTGACCGTGGGTGCGGCGCAGTCGAACCACTGCAGGATGACCGCCGCGGCCGGCACCGTGCTCGGCCTCGAGGTCCACCTCGTGCTCTCGGGGGAACGACCCGAGGTCGCCACCGGCAACCAGCTGTTGTCGACGCTCTTCGGCGCCCAGCTGCACTTCACCGGCGCCGAACCGAGCCACTGGGGCGAGCTGGAGATCGCACGCGAGGGGCTCGTCGAACAGCTCGCCGCCGACGGCGCGGCGCCGTACTCGATCCCGATCGGTGGCACCACCGCCATCGGCGCGCTGGGCTACCTCGGTGCGTTCGTCGAGCTGATGGACCAGTTCGAGACCGCCGACGTACAGCCGGTCGCGATCGTGCACGCGTCGTCGAGTGGCGGTACGCACGCCGGCCTCGTCGCCGGGCGCGCCCTCTACCGCTCGCGCGGCCGGACCGACCGGCTCCCCGAGATCCTGGCGATCGGTGTCGCGAAGGGTGTCAACCACGGGATCCCCGACGTCGCCGACCTCGCCCGGGGCACGCTGGCGGTGGCCGGTTTCCCCGACGTCGAGGTGGAGCCCGCCGACGTCGTGCTCGACACCCGGTGGATGGGGAGCGACTACGCGGTGCCGACCGACGAGGCCGACCGGGCGATCGGCTGGGCCGCGCGTCACGGCGGCTGGGTGCTCGACCGCACGTACAGCGGCAAGGGCTTCGCCGGGCTGCTCGGCAACGCTGCCGAGGGGCGCTGGCCGGGTGGCAGCGACGTCGTGTTCGTGCACACCGGCGGGCTCCCGGCGCTGTTCGCCCCCGGGGGCGCGCCGCCGACCTGACGGCCGGTACCGTTCACGCCCGTGATCACCGATCGGTCCCACGAGATCCTCGACGTCGATCTGCTGGCGTTCGAGCGGGGGACCCCCGAGCAGCGTCGTGCCGTGATCGACGGCGTCCGGCGCAGTCTCACGACGGGGTTCGTGTACACCCGGCACGATCTGTCGCCCGACCTGCTCGACACCGCGTACGGGATGCTCGGCGAGTTCTTCGCCGCCGACGTGGAGACCAAGCAGCGCTTCGTGGCGCCGGGTGCCCACGGCCAGACCGGCTACACCGGTCTCCTCGTCGAGACGGCCGCCTCGAGCGACCGGGCCGACTGGAAGGAGATGCTCAACTGGTCGGTCCCGATCGCCTCGGGGCACCCGCTGCGCAGGAAGTACGCGACGGCGTACCCCGACCAGATGCTCCCCGAGGCGGCGGTGCCCGGCATCACCGACGTGCTGATGCGGTTCCACCACGCCGTCGCCGACGTGCAGCGACGGTTCCTGCGCGTGATCGCCGAGGGCATCGGGTGCCACGAGACGTTCTTCGACGACATGGTCGCCGACGGCCCGACGCTCACCCGCGCGATCCGCTACCCGTCGATGCGCGACGTGCCCGACGAGGGTCACGTGTGGGCGGCCGAGCACGGCGACATCAACCTCATCACCGCGCTCCCGCGGGCGACCGCTCCCGGACTGCAGGTGAAGGTCGACGGCGAGTGGGTGGACGCCGTCGCGCCGGACGACCAGGTGATCATCAACACCGGCATCATGTTGGAACGGCTCACCAACGGCGTCATCCCGATCGGCTGGCACCGTGTCGTGGCGGCCCCCGGGTACGAGGGCGAACGGCTCAGCGTCGTGCAGTTCTGCCACCCGCGACCGTGGACGATCCTGGCCCCGGTGCCGAGTTGCTGCACGCCGGACAACCCACAGCGCTTCGCCGCGGTGTCCGCCGCCGACGCGCTCGACGAGGTGATCTACCAGATCAACCTGGTCGAGGAGGCGCGCCGTCTCGACGACGCCGGCGGATGACCGGGTCCCATGTCTGACGTCATCTTGGCGCTCGATCTGGGCGGGACGAAGTTCGCCGCGGGGCTCGTGAACCTGCGCGGTGAGCTGCTCGGGCGGGCGCGGGTCGAGGTCGACCGCGAGTCGTCGTCGCAACCGCTGTTCGACTCGCTGGTCGGGATCGTCGAGGAGCAGCTCGAGCTGGCCGGTGACCTCGACGTGCGCGTGCGTGCCGTCGGTGTCGGCTGCGCCGGGCCGATCGGCCGAAACTGCGAGACGGTGTCGCCGGTGAACATCGGCGCCTGGCGCGACTACCCGTTGCGGGCCCAGCTCGCCGAGCTGACCGACCTGCCGGTGTTCGGCGACCTCGACGCCAAGGCGCTCGCACTGTCCGAGGGATGGCTGGGTGCGGCCAAGGGCGTCGACAACTTCTGCGCGATGACGGTGTCGACGGGGGTGGGCGGCGGGATCGTGATCGACGGCGAGCTGCTCGACGGGAACACGGGGAACGCCGGCCACCTCGGTCACGTGATCGTCGAGCCGGGTGGCCGCCGGTGTGGCTGCGGCGCCCGCGGCTGTCTCGAGGCCGAGGCGTCCGGCGGCGCCATCGAGTCGATCACCGGCCGGCCGCCCACCGAGCCGACCTACGAGGTGATGCAGCGCACCGGCCGTCTCGTCGGTCGGGCGGCGGCGATGGTGAGTGCGGCGCTCGACCTCGAACTGGTCGTGATCGGCGGCAGCGTGGCGTTCGGATTCGCGGCGACGTTCTTCAACACGGCCCAGGAGGAGCTCGACCGTCACCCCTCGTTGGCCGGTCCCCGCCGGCCGCGCCTCACGTCCGCCCGCCTCGGCGACCAGGGGCCCCTGATCGGCGCGGGTGCGGTGGGCATCCGCGGGATGCGCCGCCGCCAGCGCTGAGCACTCGGTAACGTCGCGGCCGATGGGGGAACCGACGGGCCGCGAGCTGCTCGGGTCACTGCGGGCACGCACCGGGCCGGTGATCCTCGACGACGTCGGGCCGATGTCGGGTGGCGAGCTGGTCGATCGGGTCGAGGCGCTGGTCGCCCACCTGCGTTCGATCGGTGTCCCCGAGGGTGCGTCGGTGCTGGTGGTCAGCCCGAATCGTCGCGAGGTCGTCGAGGTCGAGATCGCGTGCATCGTCGGCGGGTGGACCGCGGTCCCCGTCAACTGGCACTTCGACGCCGAGGGGGTGGCGCGGGTGATGGCCGACCTCGGCGCGGCGGCCGTCGTCGTCGACCCGGTGCTCCTCGGGCACGTGCGTGTCGCGTTCGAGCGGTGGGAACACGCGCCCGACGAGCGTGTACCCGAGCCGGTCCCCGTGCTGGTGCTCGACGGCGGCGACGGCGGCGACGAGCGCCCGCCGCGCGAGACCGACTACGAGTGGGCGCTCGAGCGGGCCACCGCGTCCGCGGTCGGCGACGGTCGCCCCGGCGGCGTGATCTTCTCGACCTCGGGGACCACCGGGCGCTCCCGCAGCGTGCGCTTCCTCGGCCCGCCCGGACCCGGTGCCGACCCGGTCAGTCCGATCCTGCGCCATCACCTCCCGACCCTCGACGCCGCCGCCGTGCCCACCGACGGGCGGACCCTGCTGTGCGGACCGCACTACCACTGGGCGCAGTGGACGTTCGGGGTGCTGCCGCTGCTGCGCGGGTCGACGCTCGTCGTGCAGCAGCGCTTCGTGCCGGCCCACGTGCTCGCGTCGATCGACCGCCACGACATCACCAACCTGCTGCTGCTGCCGACCCAGATCTTCCGGTTGCTCCGACTCGACGCGCGGATCCGGTCCGCGTTCGGGGGCGCCGCGCTGCAGCGGGTCGTGCACGGTGCGGCGCCCTGCCCGGTGGACGCCAAGCGGGCCATGATCGACTGGTGGGGTCCGGTCCTGACCGAGTACTACGGCGCCACGGAGGGCGGCGTGGTGACGTTGGCGACCTCCGAGGAGTGGCAGGAGCGGCCGTCGTCGGTGGGGCGCGCGGTCCCCGGCAAGCAGGTGACGGTCGTGGCCGACGACGGCACCGTCGCCGCGGTCGGCCGCGACGGCATCGTGCACGTCCGTTCCGAAGCAGGGTTGTCGATCGAGTACGTCGGCGCCCCGGCGGCCACGACGGCCACGCGTGCGCTCCCCGGCCACGTGACGTTCGGCGACATCGGCCACCTCGACGACGACGGCTACCTGACGCTCTCGGACCGGCGCAGCGACATGATCGTGACCGGGGGTGTCAACGTCCCGTCGAACCTTGTCGAGGCCGTCATCGCCCAGCACCCCGCCGTCTCCGACGTCGCGGTCTACGGCGTACCCGACACGACCGCCGGCCAGGTGGTGCGCGCCGCCATCGAGGTGCGGGGTGATCCGCCGGCGACCCTCGCCGACGAGATCCTCGAGCTGTGCCGGGCGCGACTCCCCGAGCACCAGTGGCCGGTGGCCGTCGAGGTGGTCGAGCAACTGCCCCGCAGCGCGACCGGCAAGCTCGTCAAGCGGCGCTTGCGGGCCCCGTACTGGGAGCCCCACATCGGCCCGATCAGGATCCGCTGAACCCGTCCGGGTCAGCGGGTGATCGAGCGGTAGACCTGTTCGAACGGCCCGCGGCGGAACGCGCGCTGGTACTCCGCGGCAGCGACGACGAGCGGGGTCCACACCGCGATCGCGGCGAGCAGCGCGGTGAGCACGTCGCCGGGATCGATCAGGCCGAGCCAGTCGACCGTCAGGTTGAACACGAGCGCGTGCAGCACGTAGATCGAGAGCACGACCTGTCCGGCGCGTGCCGCGATGTCGACGACGGCCGCGCCGCGGCAGCGATCCGCGAGCCAGCCGATCGCCCCGAACGCGACGAGGGCGGTGCCGAGCGCGCTGACCGTGTACACGAGGCCGCGGTCGAACGGGTCGGTGCTGAACAGGGTGCGGACCCGCGCCGACGGGAGGTCGGTGGCGTCGATCGTGGCGGTCCGGGCGATGAGCGCCACGGCGAGCAGCACCAGGCCGGCACCGATCGTGAGCGGCACGTACGTGGGCCGCACCAACATCCGGCCGACGACCATGCCGGCGCAGAAGAACGCCAGCCACGGCAGCAGCGGGTGGGTGCCGTTGACGACGAGGTCGAACGCGACGCCGCGGACCGAGCCCGGCCCCGGTGCGAACAGCCAGCTCGTGTCGTGTCCGACGGCCTGCTGTTCGATCCGCCACCACGCGAGCGCCCAGGCGGCGAGCGCGGCGCCCAGACCGACGAGCGTGATCCACCGGCTGCGCAGGGTGAACAACAGGGCCCCGATGGCGAACATCGCGCCGTAGAACGGCAGGATCGTGCCCGGCCAGATCAGGTCGAAGCCGAGTCCGAACGCGTAGAGGACGACGCCGCGACTGGCGAGCCGCCACCGGAGGCTGCGGACGCGCTCGGGGTCGCCGATCGCCGACCGGGTCATGAGGATCACCCCGACACCCGCGACCAGCACGAACGTCGCCGCGAAGCGCGTCGAGAGCACACCGGTCCACGGGTCGAGCAGCGTGCTGAGGGTGCCGTCGCGCCGAGCCGCCCCGCGCAGGATCAGGTACCCGTGGTAGTTCATCAGGATCACGCCGAACAGGGCGACGGTCCGCACGACGTCGGGCGCGACGAGGCGCTCGTCGGGCAGCGTCGACGGGGGTCGCAGCGTCGGGGCGGTCACGATCCCGTCCACTCGATCTCGTCGACGGCGGTCATCGTCAGTGGCCGTTGCACGTCGACCCGTCCACCGATCGCGGGAACCGGTCCGCCGGTCGGCACGAACGCCATCGACGTGTGCATGTGGGGCGGTTCGAGCAGGCGGAGTCGTTCGCGGGCGTGGTGGAACGGGCTCCGGCCGTCGGGGAGGGACGTCACCCCGTGGGCCGACCCGGCGCCGATCATCACGAGCGTGCCGTCGCCCGGCACCTCCACGAGCCGGTAGCCGGCGACGGCGCCGGACGCCACGGTGCGGACGTCGAGCACCTCGGCCGAGAGCCGCAACATCGACTTGTCGCCGTGCCACAGGGCGGTCCCCAACCGGAGCCGGAACCGATGGGTCTCGGGGAGGCCGGCCGCTGCACCCGGGGTCAGGTGGCTCACCCACACCTCCAGGTCGGGATCGAGGGCGGGCAGCGCGGCGACGATCTCGGCGAGGTGGTCGTCGTCGCCGCCCGCGAGTGGCGGGTGGATCGACCAGCCGACCACGTCGAGGCCGACCCGTCGGGCCGTCTCGGCGAGCTCGGGTCCACGGCCGTAGCGCTGCATCGAGGAGGCGACCTTGACGAGCACCTTCCCCGACCACCCCGCCAGGGCGGCGACGTGTTCGGGGGCCCCGACCGTGAGGATCACGTCGCCGGCGGTGTGCGCCGGTGGGGCGAGGGCGGGGGTCAGCACGACGGCGCTCGCCCCGTCGGGGAGCGGGTGCAACTCGTGCACGGTGCCGACCGCGAGCGTGTCGGCGAAGCGGGTGGCGCGCTCGGCGAGCGCGGCCCGCCCGAAGCCGTAGCCGTTGCCCTTGACGACCGGCACGAGCCGGACCGTCGGTGCGAGCCGCCCGACGGCGTCGACGACACCACCGACGTGGTGTTCCCAGGCCCGGGTGTCGACGGTCAGGCGCATCGTCACGGTGCCGACCGTAACGGGTTCGGCCGTGCGGGTTCGGTGGTCGTGGCGATCTCACCGCTACGGTCGATCCACGTGCCAGCACAATCCGCCGATCGCGGTCCCACGCCCGTGAGGTCCCCGTGGGTCGCGGTCGGGGTGGTGCTGATCGGCAGCTACGCCGCGGTCCTCAACATCACCGTCGTCGGCGTCGCGTTGCCCGCGATGGTCGCCGACCTCAGTGGTGGCGGGTCCCCCGGTGGGGACTGGATCGTGACCGGGTTCCTGATCGGCGTCGTCGTCGTGCAACCGCTCACGGCGTGGGCCGCCGACCTGTTCGGACGATCCCGGGTGTACCCGGCGAGTCTGCTCGTGTTCGCGCTCGCCAGCGTGCTGTGCGCACTCGCGCCGAACATGTGGCTGTTGATCGTGGTGCGTTTCGTGCAGGGCCTCGGCGCGGGCGCGCTGATGCCGATCGGGATGGCCACGGTGTACGAGTTGTTCCCCCCGGCGCGGCGCGGCACGGCGATGGGCGTGTGGGGGGTGGCGATCATGGCGGCACCGGCGGTCGGTCCACCGCTGGGCGGCTGGACGGTCGAGGTCGCCAGCTGGCGGCTGCTGTTCGTGCTGTTCGCGGGGTTCGCCGTCGCCGCGGCCGCCCTCTCGGTCCGCTACCTCCCCGACGTCGGACATCGAGAGCGACGGTCCTTCGACCTCGCCGGGTGGGGGCTCGCGTCGGTCGGCGTCGTCGCCGTCGTGATCGGGTCGCGCCAGGTCGCCGACTGGGGTCCGGTCGACCCCCGGACCCTCCTCCTCGCCGGCGTGGGGGTGTTCGCCCTGGTGCTGGTGGTGGTCCGCTCGCTGCGCCGGGCCCATCCGATCCTCGATTTCCGGATGTTCACCGTCCCGGCGTTCGCGGTGGGCGCGGTGGTCGTCTGGTTGTCGAGCATGAACCAGCTCGGTCAGCTCACCTTCTTGCCCATCGAGCTCCAGGTCGTTCGCGGGCTGGAGGCCGGCCACGTCGGCGTCCTGCTCGCGCCGGCGGCACTCGGGGTCGCGATCACGATGCCGCTCGGCGGGTGGCTGGTCGACCGGGTCGGGGCCCGGGCGCCGGTGCTCCTCGGATCGGTGCTGATGGCGGTGGGCACGTTCGAGCTGGCTCGGCTGCGCCCGGACGGGAGCGAGCGGTCGCTGGTGCTGGTGCTGATCCTCGTCGGGGTGGGGCAGGGGCTGGTGTTCATCCCGACGACCGTCGCCACGATGAACTCCCTGCCGAGCCGACTGGTGTCGCAGGCGAGCGTCGCCAACAGCTTGAACCGGCAGATCGGCGGTGCGGTCGGCGTCGCCGTGCTCAGCGCGGTCGCCGTGGCGAACCTCGGTTCGGTGGCACCCGATCCGGCGACCGTCGACGTCGACGCCGCCCAGGCCGCCTACAACCGGGTGTTCCTCGTGAGCGCCGGCGTTGCGGTCGCGTGTGCGGTCGCGGGAGGGATGCTCCCGGGCCGTCGGCGCACGATCGAGGATCATCGAGCACGAACCGCCGAGATTCCCGACCAACATGGTCAGGTATCATCGGAGCGCCGGTAGCGTGGCGTTCGTGAAGCAGCTGTTCACGTTCCCCGACCCCGTCAACGAGACGTCGGCACGCGTCGTCGCCGCGGGCGTCGTGGCCCTCGGCGTGGTGTTCCTCGTCGTCCGTGAGGGCTGGCTGCTCGTCCCGCTCGTGTACGGCTTCGTCGCCCGTGTGCTCACCGGTCCGACGCTCAGTCCGCTCGGCCAGCTGGCGACCCGCGTGGTGACGCCGCGGCTCGCGGGTCCTCACCGCTCGGTGCCCGGCCCGCCGAAGCGCTTCGCCCAGGGCGTCGGCCTCGTGTTCAGCGGCGGTGCCGCCGTCGCCTGGCTCACCGGTGCCTCGGGGGTGGCCATCGGGCTGATCGCCGCCCTGGTCGTGGCCGCGTCCCTGGAGGCCGCGTTCACGCTGTGCCTCGGTTGCGTGGCATACCAGCGGATGTTCGGCTGCGCCGACTGCGACGACCTCAGCGGTCGGCTCGCCGCACGTCTCGGCGCTCCGGCCAGCCGCTGATCTCCGGCACGAGCGGCGCGACGGTCCGTTCGCGCAGCATGCCGCGCCACACGCCGATCGAATAGGCGACGTCGTCCAGCGCGCGCAACGGGTGCCCGCCCGCGAGCAGCGACGCGAGCAGCACCCGGCGGGCGGTGCGCGACCGGAGCGCAGCGACGGCGAGGACCGGCCACCAGACCCGCCGGACGGCGTCGGCGACGTTGCGCCCGGCGAGCAGGTTGCCCCGCAGCGCCAGCCCGACCGCCACGTCTCCCGGCACGTCGTCGAGCAGTTCCGGGAGCGCCGCCGAGCTCCCGACGACGACCGCTGCGGCCGGGCCCGGGTGTCCGAGTCCGACCAGCGCCCACGCCGCCGCGCTCCAGCCGTTCGTGCGGACCGGCGCCAGTGCGCCGGGGTGGCGGCGGGCGAGCGGCGCGGCCGACGAGCCGTAGCCGATGCGTTGGCGCACCCACGCCGGCCAGTCGGGCCGCGGTCGGTGCGTCACCTCGACGGCGGGCTCGTAGCGGCAGCGCCACCCGGCGGTGTCGAGTCGCCACACGAGGTCGACGTCCTCGCCGAAGCGCAGCCCGGCGTCGAACCCGCCGGCTGCGCGCACCGCCTCGGTGCGGCACAGAATCGCGGCCGCCGGCACGTAGCTGACGCGGGTGCCGGCCCGGACCCGGGCGGGCTCGTCGCCCATGTCGAGCGGTGACCGGTCGCGTTCGTAGCGCGCCAGCCGGGTGGACCCGGGTGCGCTGCGCACGCGCGGTGCGACGAGCCCGACGGCGGGGTCGGCGAGGTGGCCCACCAGGCCGTCCAGCCAGCCGCCGGGGAGCTCGACGTCGGCGTCGACGAACGCCACCAGCTCGGTGCGGACGTGGTCGAGCCCGGCGTTGCGCGCCGCTCCGGGCCCGGCGTTGACGGCGAGGCGGACCGTGGCGTCGGGGACCGGTCGCGACGATCCGTCGTCGACGACCACCAGCTCGACGCCGTCCCGTACGGCGGCGGCACGCACGGCGTCGATCCGAGCCGGCGACTCGTCGTGGACCGGGACGACGATCGTCACCCGGCCGGCCACCGGCCCGACCGCGGCCGGCGCGGGGTGCACGGCGCCGGCGTCGAGCAACCGGTCGGTCAGCGTCGAGGCGTCGACGGGCTCGCCCGACTCGATCCGCTCGACCACCCGCTCGCCGGCCGCCCCGAGTCGGAACAACCGCAGCGGCGATCCGGCCAGCACGACGCGTCCGAACCGTCGGTACGAGCCGTCGGGCACGTAGCGGGTCGGCCCGTTCACCGCCACGCCTCGATCGTCCCGACGAGGTCGGTGGTCAGCGCGTTCAGGATCTCGTGTCCGTGTTCGGCCGTCGCTCCCGCCGGGTCCCCGAGGACGCCCGAGGCGCTGACGGCCCGGACGCCGTCGGTGCGCAGTCGGACCGCGGCGTCCGCGTCGACCGGTACCGGCTCGAGGGCCGCCATGGCGCGGTCGTCCACGAGTGCCGGGTCGAGTGCCAGCAGGATCGAGGTCTCGGTGCGTCCGGCGTGCGGGTCGCCGCCCGCGACGCGTGGCCACCAGGCGAGCACGCGTCGGCTCTCGGCGGTGGAGCGCTCGACGGCGCGCGTCACGGGCGTGTGGTTGCCGCCGTGGCCGTTGACGAGCACGATCCCGCCCGACCAGTCCGCTGAGCGCACCAGCTCGACGAGCAGCTCCTCGACGACGGTGGTGCCGAGCGACAGCGTCCCCGGGAACCCCTGGTGCTCGCCGCTCGCGGTGATCGCGAGCGCGGGCGCCACGACGATGCCGTCGCCGAGCTGCGCTGCCGCTCGATCGGCGAGCGCGGTGGCGATGATCGTGTCGGTGCCGAGCGGGAGGTGGGGCCCGTGCTGCTCGCACGAGCCGATCGGGAGGATCATCAGGGGGCGGTGCCCGTCGAGCGACGGCCAGGTGACGAGATCGAGCCGGGCCCCGGACTTCTCCACCGCGTCGACGGTACCGGCTGGTCGTGCGGGGTCCGGTCGTCCAGGGTCCGGTCGTTCGGTGGCCGGACCGGTGATCTGGGAAGATGACCCACCGTGAGCGAGATCGACACCGACACCGAGAACGCCTGGCTCTCGCCCGAGGACATCGAGCTGGTCCGGGCCCAGGTGCCGATCGTCTACGTCGACGCGGTGCCGGTGCGGGTCGACACCAAGGGCATCGTGACCGAGGTCGGTCTGCTGCTGCGGGTGGCGGCCGACGGGTCGATCAGCCGGATGGTGGTCAGCGGTCGGGTGCTGTTCGGCGAGCGCGTCCGCGACGCCCTGTTGCGTCATCTGGAGAAGGACCTCGGCCGGTTCGCGCTGCCGCGGGTTCCCGCGTCGCCGGCGCCGTTCACCGTGGTCGAGTACTTCCCGAACCCGGCCCGGAGCGGGTTCTACGACCCTCGTCAGCACGCCATCAGCCTCGCCTACGTCGTGCCCGTCGACGGCGAGTGCGAACCGACCCAGCAAGCGCTCGACCTGGCCTGGTTCACCCCCTCCGAGGCCGTGAGCGACGAGGTCGTCGGCCAGATGACGAGCGGTCACGACCGCCTGATCCGTCTCGCCCTGGCCCACGTCGGCCAGCTCCCGTAGCCGACGGAACGACCCGACGACCGTCCGACCTGGGTGGGTGCCCAGAGGCGAGGTCGGGTGCGGCGACGGCGCCGCCGGCACCCGTCATGTGCCCTTCGGCCCTGTGCTCGCGGCCGCCCCACACCCAGACTGGAGGGTGAGTCGAGAGGTCACCACGGTGCATCGCTCACGTCCCGCCGAAGGGGTTGATCATGTCGAGGAGCCAGACCTCCAGGGCGACCCGTGCCGGGCTCCGTCGCGGCACGCTCCTGGCGAGCGTGATCGCCATCGGGCTGGTCGGAGGCCTGGCCGCGTGGAGGGTGTCGGCCACCGAGAGGCCCGTCGCGTCGGTGATCGTGCCGGTCACTCCTCAGCGAATCCTCGACACCCGCGTCGACGTCGGCCTCGCCGGACCGTTCGTGTCGGCGACGCCACGTCAGCTCCGCGTCATCGGCGAGGTCGACAGCACCGGCGGAGCCGCAGCACCCGTCCCGTTCGACGCGACCGGCGTGATGCTCAACGTGACCGCGGTCGCACCCGAGGCAGCCGGGTTCGTGTCGGTACGACCGGCCGGCACCCCCGGGGCGCCCGCAACGTCGTCGCTCAACGTCGAGGCCGGCGCGATCGTCGCGAACGCCGTCCAGGTCGCCGTCCCCCAGTCGGCTCCGGACCGACCCGACCTCGGCGACGCCTACGGATCGATCGAGATCACGTTCGACGCCTACGGCACCCCCGGTCCGACCGCCCACATCCTCGTCGACGTGGTCGGCTACACCGCACATCCACGCGAGCCACGCGTCGCGCTGCTCGAGACCAGTAACGCCCATGGCATCCCGCCGGGCCAACGCGTCACCGAGGAGTACTTCTGCGGCCGAGGCGTCGCCGTGTCGGGCGGATACGACGCGTTCGGGCAGGTGACCGTCGAGGAGAGCCGACCCTCACCGGACCCCTTCGCGTGGATGATCACCGCCCGGAACGATGACCCCACCATCGACGGCTTCTACAACGTCTGGGTGCTCTGCCTCGGCGGGTAGCCGCCGACGTCGACCAGCTCCCGTCGCCGACCCGGCCCCGGCCCCCGACACGACATCGTCGTGGGCGATGACTCCGACCCGCATCCGGCGTCTACAGGGGGACCGGGGTTCACCGGATCCACCCACATCTCCTGGAGGCATCGTCATGAGGCGACTCACCGCTGGCTTGTTCATCTCGTTGGATGGCGTCGTGGAGGCGCCCGACGAATGGCACTTCCCGTACTTCGACGAGCAGATGGGAGCCGCGGTCGATGCCCAACTCGGAGCAGCCGACACGTTGCTGTTCGGCCGCAGGACGTACGAGGCCTTCGCCGACGCATGGCCGGAACGGGAGACCGCCGGGGACGGCGACGCCGACTTCGCGAGGAAGCTCGGCGACGCGCGCAAGATCGTCGTGTCGGGCCACGAGCCGGGGTTGACGTGGCGGAACTCCGAGCTGCTGGAGGGCGACCTCGTCGAGGGCGTCACCCGACTGAAGGACGATCCCGGTGGCGACATCGGCATGAGCGGTTCGATCTCGGTGGTCCGCCAGCTCCTCGAGGTCGGGCTCCTCGATGAGTTGCACCTCCTGGTGCACCCGATCGCCGTCCGCAAGGGCATGCGCCTGTTCGACGAGAGCGGCCCCGCGCTGCCCCTCAGGCTGCTCCGGTCGGAGACCTTCGGGACCGGCGTGCTCCACCTGCTCTACGGGCCCGACGACACACCTCCCGACGGCGGGTGGAACGACGCCGTCCGGGCCGTCGCCCAGGCCACGTCCGACCGGTAGGACGCAATCGAACAGGACGCGGTCGAACGGGCACGCTCACCGCGGCGGCGCGCATCACGCTGGAGTGCGGAGGCGAGCGGCGGTTCGGGTGTGACACCCCTCGTCATGATGGGGTGCATGGCCGAGGTGGCTGATCTGGCGGGGTGGCACGGTGAGGAGGTTGCCGGGTTCACCGTGGCGCGGCGTCGGGCGCGGGCGGCGGAGCTCGTCGAGTTGGGGGTGTTGGTGGAGGCGGGGTTCCGGTCGGCGTCGGCGTGGTTGGCGGCGGCGACGGGGGAGCCGTTCGGGGCGTGTCAACGGTCGGTGCGTCTGGCGGGCAGGTTGCAGAAGATGCCGGTGGTGGCCGAGGTGTTCGCGTCGGGGGTGTTGTCGGAAGCGGCGTTGGGGTTGTTGTGTGATGCGTGGGCCGAGTCGATCGCCGGGGTGTTCGCCCGCGACGAGGAGTCGTTGGTCGGGTGGGCGGTCGAGTTGCCGTATCCGGATGCCAAGGTGGTGGTCGAGGCGTGGGTGGCGCACGCGGACCCGGAGCGGGTGCCGCGGTCGGCCGAGGAGCGGTTCGAGTCGCGTCGGTTGCACCTGTCGGGGTTGCTGGACGGGATGGCGAAGCTGGACGGTGTGCTCGACGCCGAGGGTGCGGTGTGTGTGGGTGAGGCGATTCGTTGGTTGTCGCGGCCGTCGGCGGGTGATGGTCGTACGGCGGCGCAGCGTCGTCATGACGCGTTGGTGGAGATGGCGCGGTTCGTGTTGGCGTATCGCGAGTCGCCGCCGGGGGAGCAGCGCCGCCTTCCCAAGGTGGTGGTGACGACGAGTGCGGACGATCTGTGCGGCCGCCGGGACGACGACGAGTCGTCCGCCGCCCGCGACGTACCCGACGTGCCCGACGTGCCCGACGTGCCCGACGTGCCCGACGTGCCCGACGGGCCGGATCCTCCCGGCCCGAGCGGCGGGTCGGGTGGGTTCGGTGGTCATCTGGGGTCGTCGATCGTGGGTGCCGAGGCGGTGCGTCGGTTGGCGTGTGATGCGGGGTTGCACCGGTTGGTGGTGTCGGGTCGGTCGACGTTGCCGGACGACGGGCGTCAGACCCGGACGATCTCGCCGCCGTTGTTCGAGGCGTTGATGGTGCGCGACGGCGGGTGCCGGTGGCCGGGTTGTGAGGTGCCGGCGTGGTTCTGCGATGGGCATCATGTGGTGCACTGGGCGGATCTGGGCGAGACCGAGCCGGACAACCTGGCGTTGTCGTGTTGGTTCCATCATCATCTGGTGCACGAGGACGGCTGGTGTATCGAGCCCCTCGGGGCCGGGAACTTCCGACTGATCACCCCCGGCGGGCTGATGGCGCCGATGAGCCCACCCCGCATGGTCCTCGCCGCCGCCTGCTGACCGACCGCGGCCCGGCCGGAGACCTGACGGCACGACGGTGAGACGGTGAGACGGTGAGACGGTGAGGCGATGAGACGGGGTGCGGTACGTTCCGAGCCATGGCGCCCCCGCTGCCGACGTTCAGGTACACGTTCGATCTGGTGGGTCGGTTCGTGCGGTTGGAGCCGCTCGGGGAGCACCACGTCGACGACCTCGTGGCCGCGGCCGCGGGCGACCGTTCCACGTTCGGGTTCACGTGGGTGCCCGACGGGCGCGACGACACGCTCCGCTTCGTCGACGACCTGCTCCGCGCGCGCGACGCCGGCGACGTCGTACCGTTCGCGCAGTGCCGCCCAGACGGCACCGCCGTCGGTTGCACGCGCTACATGACGCTGCGCCGCTGGCGCCGTCGCGCCGAGCCCGACGAGGTCGAGATCGGCGGCACGTGGCTCGCTCCCGATGCGCAGCGCACGCCGATCAACACCGAGGCGAAGTTCCTGCTCCTCCGCCACGCGTTCGAGGTGTGGGGCGTCTGGCGGGTCGACTTCGAGACCGACGTCCGCAACGCCCGCAGCCGGGCGGCGCTCGAGCGCATCGGCGCGACGTTCGAGGGTGTGCTGCGCCATCACCGGGTGGCCGCCGACGCTCCGCCGGACGACCCCCGTCCGCGCGACAGCGCGTTGTACGCGATCACCGACGACGACTGGCCCGCCGTCGCCGGGCAACTGCGGGCCCGACTCGCTGACACCTCCTGACCGGGCATCCCCCCACGGTGTGCACCACCGGGCGTACGCTGGTGTTCGTGCCCGAGGGCGACACCATCCACCGCACCGCCGCCGCGTTGCGGACGGCGCTGGTCGGTCGGCCGATGTCACGGTTCGACGCACCCCGCCTGGTCGGGCCGTCGCCGCAGGCCGGCCGCATCGTCGAGGACGTCGCCAGCCGCGGCAAGCACCTCGAGATCCGCTGGGA
>SKSP01000251.1 GCA_007122945.1 Ilumatobacteraceae bacterium
ACGAGCTCGACCTCGACTCGATGGACTTCTTGAACGTCGTCCAGGGCATTCACGACCGCACCGGTGTCGACGTCCCCGAGCGGGACTACCCGCAGCTCGCCACACTCGGCTCGGCGGTCGACTACGTGCTCTCGCGATCCGGCTGACGATCCGTCACCGGATCTGCCGATCACACCAGCTGGTCCAGCTGGATGACCAACCATCGGGCGCCGTCGATCAGGTCGCGACGCGCCCCGCGGGCGTGGAGAACGCCCCAGCGGTCCGGACCCAGGGCGGTGCGGATCCGCTCCCCCGCCTCGGTCACGCCCGCCTTCTCGACGCCGTAGGTCGGGATCCCCGAGGATTCGAGCATGCCCAGCACCTCGGCGGCGAGTTCGCCGTACTCGGGCCGGACCGACTCGAGCCGGGCCAACAGCGGGACGAGGTTGCGCATCGCGGTCGCCTGATGTGACCGGTCGGCGAGCCCGAGCCAGTGGGTGATCGCCGCACGATGGTCGACGAGCGCACGCTGCGGATCACCCGACCGGGCGCGCGCCGCCGCGATGGAGGTGAGGATGATCCCCTCCGAGAACGGGCTCGGGATCGATCGGACGAGGTCGAGCTGGTCCTCCAGGCGAGCGATGGCAGCGGTCGGGTCGCTCGCGAGGACCAGCTCGGCACGGGCATAGTCGAGGATCGCCCGGGCGGTCGGCGGCACGCCGTCGGACACGTCGTCCGGGGCGCTCCGCAGCTCCGGATCGACGGCGGGCCCCCCGTACGCCTCGACGAGGGCCAGTCCCGACCATCCCATCGGCCAGTACCAGGCGTCGCCGACGTCGCGAGCGCGTTCGTACAGCGACCGGTAGGCGAGCTGGGCCTCGTGGAGCCGACCGTCGTACAGCGCGGCGTCGGCCAGGATCTCGAGCGCCGGCAGCGCAGCCGCATCGTGCGGTGCCAGCTCGACCGCCGTCCGGGCGAGCGCGACACCACGCCGGGAGTCGCCGCGGTTGACGGCTCGCGACGCCGCCGAGGCGAACGCGACAGCCGCATCTCCCGGGTCGTCACCCGGCTCGCCGCCGCTGACGACGAGCCGTTCCGCCCAACCGAACACCTCGTCGTGCAGTGCGGCCTGGGCGAACCGGTGGAGACCCGCCGACATGGCCAGGGCCCGTGGCCGGTCGTGGACACCGGCCCACTGGTGGGCAGCCCGGATCTCGGCGAACATCGCCCCGATCGAGGCTCGTGCGGCCGGTTCGTCGTTCGAGCACAGGCGCTCGTCGGCACGCCGGACGGCCTCGACGCACCAGCGCGCATGGTCCGAGCGCACCCGCTCGTCGAGTGCCGGCTGGCGCGACGCGAGGTGCTCGCGCACGACGTGGAAGTGGGCGAAGCGGACCGAATCGGTGCCGCGCGACATCGTGAGCAGTGATCGATCCGCCAGCCGGCGGACGAGTGGTGCGGCGCGACGGCCGAGCACGGCGGCGACATCGTCGACCGTGAACGACCCGGCGAACACGGTCAGTTCGCGCAGCACGTCGGACTCGTCGTCCGCGAGCCGGCCCACGGACCACTCGATCACGCCCGCGAGGGTCCGATGACGCTCGTCGACGTCGCGCCGGCCCGTCGACAGCTCGGCCACCCCGTGGGCGAGGCGATCTTCGAGCTCACGGACGGTGCACGTCGCCAGCTGGGCCGCGGCCATCTCGATCGCGAGGGGCAGCCCGTCGAGCAGCTCGACGATGCGGTCGATCCGATCTCCGTCGATCGCCGGGTCGATCGCGACCCCCGCCGCCTCGGCCCGATCGACGAAGAGGCGCTGAGCAGGCGCATCGACATCGGCGCGGTCGAGGGGAAGCACTCGGTACACGTGCTCGCCGTCGATCGCGAGCGGCTCCCGACTCGTCACGAGGAGCTGCAACGTCGAGCCACCGGAGACGATGCTCCCCACGGCGGCGGCGACACCGTCGACGACGTGCTCGGCGTTGTCGAGCACGAGCAACCCCTCGAGAGCCCCCGCCCCTGCCAGCGACTGCTCGACGTCGGCGTCACGGCGGACGAGTCCGAGCGCACTGACGAGGGCGGCAGCGACGTCGGCGCCCGGGTCGAGGTGGCCGAGCTCGACGAACCACACGTCGGCGCCGGGCGCCGCCAACTCCTCGTCCTCGTGCATCAGGTCCTCGTGCATCAGATCGCGGGCGAGACGGGTCTTGCCGACCCCGCCCGACCCGACGAGCGTCACGACGCGCTCGCGCCCGAGCATCTCGCGAACGGCCGCGATGTCGGCGCCGCGGCCGAGCAGGCTCGACGGACGGGGCGCGGCCCGGCCGCGAGCACCGCTCCGTCGCGGCGAGTCAGGCACCTCAGGGTGCGACGAGGACGTCGATCCGAGTGCCCGCGCCTCGGCCGCGAGCAGCTCGTCGCCCGGCGACAGCCCGACGGCGGCGAGCTCGGAACGTGCCCGCTGGGCGGCGCGCGTGGCGTCCAGCGGGCGGCCGGCCGCCACCAGCGCATGGACGAGCACGACCCAGGTCGGCTCGTCATCGGGCTCCACGGTCAGTCGCGCCTCCGCCGAGGCGATGGCGGCCGTCGCGTCGCCGCCGAGGACGAGGAGCTGCAAGCGTCGCACCTCGGTGGCACCGCGCAGCTCGCACAGGCGACGCGACTCCGCGAGTACGGCGGGGACGTGCCCGTGTCCGCTGAACGCGTCGCCGCGCCAGAGCCGGAGAGCCTCGTCGAGGGCGTGCAGGCACGCGACGGGATCGCCCACAGCGGCGTCCCGCCGGAGCTCGTCGAACCGGTCGGCGTCGAGGTCGCCGGGCTCGACCGCCAGCCGGTAGCCACCCCGCTCCGAGACGAGCGCGTCGCCCACCGAGCGTCTCAGCCGTGACACGTACGTACGGAGGGTGCTGACCGCCGTGCGGGGCGGTTCGTCGCCCCAGATCGCGTCGACGAGCACGTCGATCGGAACCGTGCGATTCCGGCGTGCCAGGAGCACGGCGAGCAGACGCTCCTGGTTCTGGCTGCCGAGCGGCCCGACCTCGCCGCCGACCGCCAGCTCGATCGGTCCGAGCACGCGGTAGCGCACGCACCGATCGTACGCCGCCACCGGGGGCCTTCCCACGGGTACTGGCCACGGGTACTGCCCGCGGGGCCTTCCCGCGGGTACTGCCCGCGGGGACTGCCCGCGGGGCTGCGATCGAGCTGCGATCGAGCTGCGACGTCACGGTCGGAGGATCGACGCGACGCATCGACGTGGATCATCCACCCGACGAGAGGAGCACCCCATGTCAACCACGCTCACGGACACCGACGAGCACGCCAACACCGTGGTCGGCCCACGTGAGGCGATCGAGCGTTACGACACCGCGGTCGATCTGCTCGTGCGCTTCCACCCCGACGTCGTGGACCGGACGACGTCCCTCGTGCACGACCACCCCGACTTCGCGATGGGCCAGGCGCTCGCCGCCCACCTCCACCTGATGTCGACCGACCCGCGCGACCTCGACGCCGCGACGGAGTACGCCCGGGCGCTCGACGCGGCGCCTCGCGGTGAGCGCGAAGACGCGCACGCGGCGGCGATCGCCGCCTGGCTGGACGGCGATTGGCACGGCGCGGCGCGAACGCTCGACGATCTGCTCGTGCGCTGGCCCGCCGACGTGCTGGCGCTCGCGATCGGCCACCAGCTCGACTTCTTCACCGGCGATGCCCGCAACCTGCGCGACCGCATCGGACGTTCACTCGACGCGATCGACCGTGACCACCCGCACGCCGGGTTCGTCCGCGGCATGCAGGCGTTCGGGCTCGAGGAGAGCGGGAGCTACGACCGGGCGCTGGAGGTGGCGACCGAGGCCATCGAACGCAACCGCGACGACGTCTGGGCGATCCACGCGGCGACACACGTGCACGAGATGCGCGGCGACACGGATGCCGGCATCCGCTTCCTCGACGAGCGCGTGGACGACTGGGGCTCGGGGAACCTGTTCACCGTCCACAACTGGTGGCACCGCGCCTTGTTCGCACTCGAGCGCGGCGACCACCGCGAGGTGCTCGACATCCACGACGCGCAGGTGCGTCCCGATCCGGACGAGCCGGTCGCGATCGACCTCGCCGACACGAGTGCCCTGCTGTGGCGACTCCACCTCGACGAGGTCGACGTCGGCGACCGGGCCGACACCGCGGCCGACGCGTGGGCGAGCGTCCTCGACGGCCAGGCACCGTGGTACGTGTTCAACGACGCCCACGCGGTCATGGCGTTCGTCGCCGCCGGCCGGTTCGACGATGCCGCGGACGTCGTCCGGCGCCTGACCGCGAGACTCGCCGAGGTGGGCGGCGGTACCCGCCGGTCGAACGACATGATGACGTCCGACTCGGGTCTCCCGGCGTGCCGGGCCGTGCTCGCCTTCGGCGAGGCGCGGCACGACGACGTGGTCGACGAGTTGTGGCCGCACCGTCGGACGTTCCACCACTTCGGCGGGTCGCACGCCCAGCGCGACGTGCTGGAGCGGACGCTGGTCGAGGCCGCCGTCCGGGGTGGCCGGCACGAGCTCGCCCGTCGGCTGGTCTCCGAACGACTCGCCGTCCGGCCGTCGGGGCGCTTCGCGCTCGACCGCCGGGAGCGGCTCGTCAGGGCGGGTACGGCGGTGTGATCGTCTCGACGGTGGCGAGCAGCCGGTCGACGTCGTCGCGCTCGGTGTAGCGCGAGACGCCGGCCCGGACGACGCCGCCGGAGGACGCGAGGCCGAGCTGGTCGACCACCTCGACGGCGTAGGAGTGCCCCGACCAGACCGCGATCCGCTGGGCGGCGAGCGCGGCGGCCACCTCGTCGGGGAGGTGGGCGTCGACCGTGAACGCCACCGTCGGGGTCCGATCCGTCATCGTGGCCGGTCCGTGCACGTGGATGCCGGGCATCGACATCAGCCCGTCGAGCAGCGGGCGGAACATCGTCGCCTCGGCAGTGGCGATGGTGTCGAGGCCTTCGTCGAGCAGGAACCCGGCCGCGGCCGCGACGCCGGCGATCGCCTCGAAGCTCGGGGTCCCGGTCTCGAAGCGTCGCGGCCCGGTGTCGGCAGCGGGGCGCACCTTGGCGACGGGCAGCTCGTCGAGCAGCGCCGGTTCGACGGCGAGCACGCCGGCGTGCGGTCCGTACCACTTGTACGGGCTCGTCGCGAGCACGTCGCACCCGATCGCGGCGATGTCGACGGTGCGGTGCGGGACGAGGTGAACGGCATCGACGAACACCCGGGCACCGACCGCGTGCGCCGCGGTGACGATCGGCGCCAGGTCCGGGATCGTCCCGATCAGGTTCGAGGCACCGGTCACCGCGACCCACTTCGTCCGCTCGTCGATCAGGTCGATCACGGCCCCGGGGTCGAGCCGGGCGGTGACGACGTCGAACGGGGCGAGCACGTGCTCGGCGCCCGACCGGTCGCAGGCGATCCGCCACGGCCAGACGTTGGCGTCGTGGTCGAGCCGGGTGCCGACCACACGATCGCCCGGCCGGAGCGTCTGCTCGACGGCCCGCGTGAAGCTGAGCGTCATCGTCGTCATGTTGGCCCCGAAGCACACCCCGGCCGGATCGGCGCCGAGTAGGCGTCCCACCGTCTCCCGGGACCGCTCGAGCAGCTCGTCGCAGGCGTCGGCGGCGGCGAACGTGCCCCCGGTGTTGGCGTTGTCCCCGCTGCGGGCCCAGTCGGCCATCGCGTCGATCGCGACGTCGACCATCTGCGTCCCCGCCGGTCCGTCGAACCGCGCCCACTCACCGGCCGCGCCGTCCAGGCCGGGGAACCGGTGCCGCATCGACGTGACCATCACCGCCGAGTCTGCCACCCC